>NZ_RQHT01000004.1 GCF_004770905.1 Leptospira bandrabouensis
GGGACTGGCATGTAGCTTGCGTATGCGAGCGAATGCCAGAAGGGAAATGTGGCGCAGCCCAAGCGAGGCCGTAGTGCCGAAGCGCAGTGAGTAGCCGCTGTTATGCGTAGTGCCAAATGATCGTAATTAAACTATAGAAAATCAGGACTGAGTATAATGTTTTTTTAATATATTGCTTCAGAAATTAATCTTCCCATTTAAATTTAAGGTTAATAAGTGTGGTTTGAATTTACTATAAGTTATAAAAACTGTAAACAATAAGATCTGATTTGTTATTTTCAATCGAGCTATTAATTAAAGCATCATTTCAATCCGCCAACATATATGTATAGACAGCTATAGCTTTTATGGATGAGGCGTATATTTGATACAAAGAAATAAACTAAGTGATTGAGGCTTATTCTAAACCTGAAAAATAAGAAGTTTGTTTCTCAAGTCCTCTTTGTTTTCGCCATCGTTCAAAGACAACTTTTAGTTCAGCTTCGGAAATTGAAATCCATTCGTTCCAGTTTTTTTCACAACCATGTGGAAAACCAAGAAGATTGTTGAAGCAGTTGTTGATTGCTAAAGAAACTGTTTCCTCAGGTAAAGAGTTTTTTGGCCAATTCGCTGCAACTTGTGAGAATTCTTCAAATGTAACGCCAAAGATGATAGAAAATTCCCAATTATCTTTGAAAAAAGGACCATTTGCGGTTGCATGAAGTATTTCGCGTATGATGGAAATATCTTTTTCTTGGAGCATTTAAGTATTCCCTTTAAATTACTTTTTGGTTTTATTTTGGCATTCCGCATAACGAACTAGGCTAATCGACGTTCCTCGTAGCTGAGCCTCTGAAGGAGGCGTTAGCGTCGGCGCGCCTTCTTGCGAAGCAAGAAGCGTGACGGAGAGGAATGTGGCGTAGCCCAAACGAGGCCGCAAGTGCCGAAGTGCAGCGATTCGTCGCTGTTATACGAAGTGTGCTTTACCGAGATACTTTTTCTTGTATTCTAGAGAAATGAATCGATAATTTGAAGAGTAGTAGGTAGAATCCATAATTCGATAAAGTGAATCTTTTTGTAAAAGCACTTTTGTCTACAAAATAATCTTGTGGTAGGCTAATAATGAAATCTAAGAAGGCTATGTGATCTTCCTCCAATCCATTTCCTTGAGGTAGGTAAAAGAATTGAGTTATGTGCTGTTTTTTTGCTGAATGTAAATGACCATTGATTCTTTCTTTGTCAATTCCGTCTTCTTCAAGTAACGCTTTATATTTACTTACGCTAGTAATAGGCGCATACATTACTCTTGAATTGTATACTTTTTCATTATCTGGACTAATATCACAAGAATTAGATATGATAATTCCAGATCCTATTTTTTGCTCAGGGTTTGGTAAATTATAAATTAATAATTCATTGAGTCCATCACCTTGTAATATATCCGTAAAAGAGTTTGAGTTTATATATAACCGTGAATCAATGTTTTCTGGAAACATTTTGATTTCATCAATTAAAGATTTAACAGAATCAGATGATAAATATTTAGGGAGGTATATATCTAAATCATCTGAATGATTCATTGTATTTGTTCAAAATAGATCGAGAAATCTTTTATTAAGTATATCTGAAATATCCTTATCGATATTTTTTGAATTTTCAGAAAGATTTGTTGCAAGTTGAACTAACGACTCTTTAAATTCTTGATCAGTAAAAACAGATGGCGTAATCTTATGTAAAGATCGTGAAGTATTCTGATCGCTAGGTATTGTGTAACTCGGCATACTAATAGACTTTTGTCCAGGATATTCTGTTTGCTGGTTTAAGTCGTTGTATATAAATGGCGACACAACCAAAATTATCGAAGCAGTGGTTAATAACGAAGGACTGTTTATTCTTGTGATTGATTCCATTTTAATCTTGATACTCTGGATTATGTTTTTTAATTAAATCATCGGAAAGTAATGAAAAAAATAATTCTTTTTCTGCTTCGTGAGTTCTGGTTAGAAGACCCATTAATTTCTCAGTATCATTTTTTATCAAATTTGGATTATTTATGAAACTATCTATATCAATAACTGACCCTAATTTGTTTTCCAACGATGCATTTTTATTTATAGAAACAGTTGCGTTTTCATAAATTCTAAGAGTTAAGCCTATGTCCTGCTTCGTATAATTTAAAATAATGTTATGGGCGAAAGGTTGAAGATCAAAATTATTGAAATTAACCGATAAATTAGACTCTTTTAATATAGTTTTAGTTTCGAAATAATTAATGTATCTTATACCAACTCTTTGAACATTCTCAATTATATCTAGCTTTAATATTTCACTAATTAATTCATGAATTCTACTTGAAAATGCCGTCCATCCAATGTATTTCTCTGTGCTGTGGAAACTTAATGAACGTGGTCCTATTTGAATAAATATATCATCGAAATTTAACTTATACAATGGAGCATATAAAAGATTAGAATCAGACTTTCTTATTTGTTCAGGAATTTGGAGAGTTTGGAGATTTTCAAAATTTGTAAACCTATCCTTGAAATGTCCATAAATTGACCCGAAAACTGCTTCTTCAGGTATTTTGGATGTAAAGCGTAATTCGGAAATTGATTCTAGGATACAATCTGGTGTAATTTTTGATGGAATTTTCATTTTCCGAATCTTTCTAAGTCGACATTAGTATAAAGTAACTCATTTTGTAAACCAAAAAGAGACATAATTTACTTAATATATGATTAGCACATTTCGTATAACGAACTAGACTTTCCGAAGTTGTCCGACCCTGAGTCCCGAAGGGACGTTAGGGACTGGCATGTAGCTTGCGTAAGCAAGGTGAATGCCAGGAGGACAATTTGGCGTAGCCCGAGCGAGGCCTTGTGCCGAAGCGTAGCGGAAAGTCGCTGTTATGCGAAGGTTGGAATTTCTAATTAATTTTTCTATATCCGAGATTTTTCTTAATAGCTAAAAAGAAAGAAAAGGAAGAATAATAGAAAATTATACTCATTATACCTAAGATGATTTTAGTAAATGAGATATTATGAAAATTTAGAGATAGTTTGAAATCCTTTAATAGTATTTCTTTAGTGAATTCCAGAGGTCTAAAAATATAGCTTATTTCTAAATTAAAATTATTTATATTTTGGCTTTGGCAGAATGCTTGAAATATTAGAAAACATATTATTATTCCTAGGAAAGGATATTGATAATTATAATAATATTCGGTATAATTATATAAAAAATTTGTAGCAAAATTCCTTTTTGAATCAATAAAAGCATAGATTCTTTCTAAATTTCTTTTAAAAAAGTCTGAATCATTTAATGTATTTAAATATCTGAGAGAGGACAAAATTTGGCTATATGAAATGTTTGATGTATGTCGGTTTTCGATTAAATTTCGAAGTATAATTTTTGATTCCTTTGAAAATATTAGATCACAATCCTTGACATCAATTTTAGTTTTGCTTTTATTCAAAATTATTGGAAAGGCGAAGGAGCAATTTGTTATTTCAGCACTTTCTGTATATATTTTTAAAATCGAAGTTTTTATATTTTCTAAGTTAGTTACGTTCTGGTTTTCCGATTCAATGAATATTAAATCTGTTTCTAGATTTGAAAATGTATGTTTTACTTTAAAGGATTGGTTATTCGATATTTTTCTAAATAGATTTATGTAAGCATGTAAAATTTTGGAATTTTTGATTTCTAAATATATTGTTCCTTCTTCTTTTATTTTTTGATTTATCCTTATTTCTTTTATATTTGAGTTTTCTATGTATATTGATTTAACTTTATTATTCTCGATATAGTCATCGAAATCAATATTTTCTAGTTTTTGGTTAATAATCCTAATTGATAGTTCATCTGGTGTAACTGAATCCTTTATTTTATTTATATTGTGGATATTCGGATTTATCTTTATAATCTTGCTTTTGGAAATTAAGATATAATTGTTAACTAATTTACCAATTTCGTCTACATGAATGAAATCAATTTCCTTTAATCTGCTTCCATAAATTTCTTGAAGCAAAGATTTAAGATCATGATTTATTATTTTTTTTGTGTTAATGTATATCATTTTTCCAACTTTCGCATGACGAACTAGTGTAAACGACGTTCCCCGACCCTGAGTCCCGGTAACGGGACGTTAGGGACTGGAACGACGCTTGCGCAAGCAAGAGGAGTGCCAGAGGGGAATGTGTCGGAGACCAAACGAGGGCGTAAGTCCCGAAGTGCAGCGTTTACATGCTGTTATGCGACGTTGCGGGGAGCGACACGGATGTCGCAATCTTAGCTAAGTTCCTCTTTGATTCTTAAATATTCATCAGGCGTAATGATTTTTAAACCTTTTATTTTTTCAAGAGTAAGAAGATCCTTATCACCAGTTATAAGAAAATCTACATTTGCAGAAAAAGCAGTTTCTAAAATATGAAAATCATCTCTGTCTCTTAAATTTAAATAATCTTTCAGAGGTTTATTTTTAATAATAGTAGTTACATTTCTGATTTCTTCAATAGTGAACTGAATAAAATCATTAGGAAGTTTAAACTTAGGTTTAGTTAAAGTTTCTTCAATCTCATCGAGTATTTCATTTGAAATATAGCCAACAAAAGCCTCGTCGATTAAATCTTGTAGAACTAGTTTAGGTTTTCCATTAAATAGAATCGCAGAAATGTAAATGTTGGTATCTAAGAGGACTTTAAACATTAAGAAGCTTTTTTATTTCTTCTAACGGCTTTAATTTCTCCAAAAATATCCGCTTCTGTAAGATTTGAATTTCCTGTTGATTTAGAGCCAAAATCAAAGATAGCTTGCCACTTAGATTTTTTCTCAATGTAAGTCCTTGCTGCTTCACGAATCAGTTCAGATCTGGATCTATGTTCTCTTTTTGCAATTTTATCAATTTCTTTTAAAAGTGCTTTTTCGAAAGAGATATTAACTGTCTGATTCATATATTTCCAGAATATACAAGACTTGTATATTTGTCAAATTGCTTTTTTTTAGATTTCTTACAAACGCCACACGGATGTGGCGATTCTTCCCCGCAATGTTCGCATAACGAACTAGACTAACCGACGTAGGCTGTTCCCTGAGTCCCGAAGGGGACGTTAGGGATTGGCACGACGCTTGCGCAAGCAAGAGGAGTGACAAAAGCCTATGTGTCGTAGACCGAACGAGGGCGCCAGTCCCGAAGTGAAGCGGTTAGTTGCTGTTATGCGAAGTTTTCGGGCTTATTGAATTTATTACGCCACGGACGGCGTTCTTTTTCTTCCTGTCTTTGTGGCTTTGACTTTATATTCTTTTACTAGAATGTCCGTAGGTATTCCTAGATTTTGATTAATCTTTCTAATCATTTCCAAAGTAAGTTTTCTTTTTCGATTTAAGATTTCAGTTGCGCGACTTCGACCACCGATTAGATTTCCTAAATCAACACTTTTCATATTCATGTCATCCATAACAGATTTTAAAGCTTCAATTGGATCCGGATCTTCAATAGGATAGTTTTTAGTTTCGTAAGCATCAACTAAAGTAATTAGAACATCTAATTTATCGTATTCGGGAGTATTTTTCTTAGCATCCCAGAGTTTTTCTATCTCAGCAAGAGCTTCTAAGTGATTTTTTTGATTCTTAATAGGTTTAATGTTCATTTAAATCACCTCAGCATTGATTTTATCGTATTGTTCGTGAGTTCCAATAAATCTAATGAAAACCGTCTGTAAATTGTAATGAACCTTCACAATTAATCTGTATTTGTTTCCGTGTATATTGAAAACGATTTTATTATCTTTAAGAAAGCTAGCATTCCTGTATTTTTCTTTGATATCAGAAGGAGATTTCCAACTAGTTCTGGAAGTGTCTTTAAACCAAACTTCGATAGGTATTTTAGAGTCAGAATATTTAGGAATAGAGTAGAAATCTCTTAAAATCTTTCTCGAAATCACCCTCACAAACCAATAGAAGCATGTTACCGAAATGGTAACAACTACTTTTTTCCTTTTCTAGCGAGCACGGACGCTCGCATTTTAATAAAAAAAAGACTCCCGAAAATTTCGCATAACGAACTAGGGGAGACGACGTTCCCTGACCCTGAGTCCCGAAACGGGACGTTATGGACTGGCACGCAGTTTGCGGATGCAAACGAGTGACAGAAAGGGAATGTGGCGTAAGCCCAAGCGAGGCCGTAAGTGCCGAAGCGCAGCGTTTC
>NZ_RQHT01000005.1 GCF_004770905.1 Leptospira bandrabouensis
AACCAGTAGACAATTTTCCAAATATAAATGATCTAGAAGAAATTAATCCTTATGATTTAATGATTGAAAGAGAAAAAAAAAGATCAAATGGAAAAGAAACAACATTTAACTCAGGTAATGCAGATCGAAACGCAATTGAATATGAGAATTATCTAAAATCAATTGGTAAAGGTGGAAACTCTAAGTATTTAGATCCTACAATCATCGGAGAAACCTTACGAGGAAAGCTTACTGGTAACTACTCCCATTCAGAGGAAGACGACCAATCAAAAGCATTCAAACATGGAGCCGTCCAAGGAGCTACTTTTAATTTCGGAGACGAGTTAGAAGGAAGAACCAAACAATTTCTAGATGGTGACAACTACGAGACCGCTAGAGATTCAGCTAGAGCTGAAAATCAAAGATTGCAAGAAACCAATCCTAATACTTATTTAGCGGGGGAATTAACTGGAGCATTGGCTATGCCTGTTCCTGGAATGTCATCGGCAAAACTCGGAACAAAGATTGCTTCTGGTATGGCTCAAGGTGGTTTGGATGCACTCGGACGAAATACTAATCCAGATGATATTATATCAGATGTAGGAACTGGTCTTGCTATAGGTGGAGCCGTTCCCACTGTATTTCATGGAGTCGGTAAAGGAGTTCAAAAAGTTAGGGACTTAATGCCACAAGCAGAAAGAATTCGAGACGCTGGACAAAGAGTAGCTAACACAACTAAAAATAGAGCCATATCTCTGTTATTTGACATTCCAGAAGACAACGTAGATGAGATTCTAAGAAATCCTGATAAAGTACGAAATGCTTTATCATTACAGGAAATTGGAGAAAGAATTCCTGAATCAATATCAGTCTTAAACAAAGAGATTAAAAACTTAGATGGTAAAGCTTGGGAACTATTAGATAATACTAAACAGTTTGGTCATACAAATAAGAAATTAGAGAATGTGATTGATAACCTTCAATCTGGAATGCTAGAACAAACAGAAAATGGTTTCATTCCGATCGGTCTAGCCGAAGGAAAGGCCATTCAGAAATTAGATCAAATTAAAGAAGTCATAAATAGATATGATGATGTAATTACTGAATCCCAACTAAAAAAAATTATTCAATCTTTGGATAAGGAAATTGATTACGATAGGCTTGATAATTCACTACCAGACCAAATGGTTAAACAGTTACGTCATCAGTTCGACGACCTTCTTAAAACTAACAATACTGCCTATGCCGAGGCAATGAAACCCGTTCAAAAACTAGAAGACCTTAGTCACCATATTAAACAACAATTTGGAATCAAGAAAGGACAAGGTGGTGTAGACGGATTAGTTGCGAGCGATACTACCCTATCAAAACTAAATACATTACATTCAGATAGACGAGCATTCAGTCAGGACAAAGCAAGAGAATTCGGAAGGATAACAGGCCAAGATATATTAGAGGAAACCAAATACTCTAAACTTGCTGACTCCTTAGATCAAGCGACTACTAACGGTTCCCGAAAAACTAACATGGGTATAGCTACAGGTACTGCAATTGGATCTACGGCTGGAGCTATGGTAGGTTCACCTTTCATTGGAGGAGCTATAGGTGGAGCTGTAGGTGGTATGGTTGGATTTTCAGCCGACAAATACGGTCGAAAGCTTGCGAAGAAATGGCTCCTAGAAGGTGGAAACCCTTCTGCTTATGTAAACAGATTTCAAGGAACTAGATACTTTCGACCGCTTCAAAATGCTATGAAGAAAGGAAACCAATCTCTAGCTGTCACTCATTATATGTTATCAAAAACAGATCCAGAATTCAGAAAAGCGGATAATCAAGAGAATGAAGAATAAATTTATACTTATATTGTTTTTGGTTGGATGTAGTTCATCTATTGGAGTAGATAGAGATTCGATTGTTTATTTATTCCCCGTAGAGAACTGTAAACTCTATAGATTAACCGATGATGGAGAGAGACATTATTTCACTGTTTGCCCTCCATCATGTAATCATAAGAAGCGGGAACCTAGGATTATTCCCGATATGGGTTATAAGAATTAATTATTAATTTTGGTTTTCAAATAATTTCCTCAGTGAATTCCTCATATTGTCATTATATATATTATGATTAGTTCCAAAAGTCGCAAACGCAATGTTTCTAGTCATAGGATCAATAGTTCCTATTCTTTTTATATCTCCTTCGCTCTTCCCATCTTTAAACCTTACGCCGACACTTTCCACTATTATATCTCTATACCCATTAGATAGATCCTTTATTAAATCTCCTAAATGTTTTTGTAACTGTTGATGATGTATAATTTTTACTACATATAAATAATCATTAATTTTAACCGATACTTTACCTAGAAAAATTGCACTATTAACAAATGGAATTATTTTATTTTGGAATTCTTGAAAGGATACATATTGTCCTTCATTTAATTTTTCATCACTTTCAAAAACAGAAAACGTTTCATTTAAACCTGACGATTTCCCAAGATTACTTAAGATAGTATTTGAAATTAACATTGATTTATCTATTATGTTATGAACCTTATTAAGAGACATTTCATATTTTAACTTGTAATTTTTTGCACTTTCTTTGTGATTCTTATTATTTTCACTTTCTTTCATGTTCTCAATTTTATTTTCCGTATATACCTTACACCATATGTATATAAAATTAAGACCGTTTTGTATCAATAGTGGAAAAATAAACATCATTCCAATGGGAAAACTAACTCGAGACCAAACTTCATTACAAAGAGAATCTTTAAAAAATGTTACAGCAAATGGATCTTGTATATTTACAACTAAATCAATTAAAATATCATAATTTATTCCGATAAAGGTAAACATAAAAGACCCCATAAAAGGATGACCTATTTTATCTTTCATGATATTTATAAAAGTATCACTTACCTCTTTAAAAGCTGACATTTTGCACTCCTTAGGCATAAAAAAAGCGAGGGGGTTTAATCCTCGCTCCTATCAGCTAACCCTTGGTTAAATCTGTCTAGCAGTTAATTATTGTAATATACTCCAAGTTGGATCTCTAAAGTCTCGGCCTCGGATTTTCGAACCTTCTTTTCCAGTTTGAATACTCTACTCGGATAATTAGACCAAAAAGAAGTCACAAGAAATGGAATCGAATCAATGTAGATTTCCTGTTTGTTCTCTAAGGCAACTTCCCCGTAATAGACAGTTTGGTTTTTATCTAAAATTTTCACCTTTAACTTATGGTTATATCCTCCGAGCAAGGACTCCCCTTTAGATGTTTCAAGTCCTAAGTCAATCAATACAGATGGATTCTCTCTGTTTCGTTTCCATCCATGTTTTCCAGCTTTTGCTTCAAAAACCCTAGTTAAAGGTGCAAAATCGTAACCTTCCCTATAAACGAAATCATAGGTTTGATTCACTCTGATTTCCTCTAGTCCATAGGATGAAATCTCAGTTTTTACAGTGGATTGGCAATTGAATGTAAGTAGTAAGAATGTGATTAGTGTAAGTGTTTTTTTCATGTTAAATTAGTAGGCTCCTTTGGTTTTTTTTACCGTTACTTTAACAAGCGTAATTTGTACAATACATATGTATAGTACATTTTTGTTACGTATTTTTCGGGAAATCGGGACATAATAAGCCAAAAACCTTGACGAATTATCTACGATCCGTAAAGAATCGTAGGTATGACTCAAGCTGAAACATTGGAAAAAAGCTCGAAAAAGAGGATTCTAGGGGATACTACAGGAAATGAACCACTTACACCTGATTCTTCCAAGCCTACTAGGTCTATAGCACACACTAACCCAATTAGAAGCTCCCTCAAACCCCGCAAAAATAAACCCTTCAAG
>NZ_RQHT01000006.1 GCF_004770905.1 Leptospira bandrabouensis
ACCGAAGCATCGGATATTCCATTCTTATAAACCTCGCCAGATTATGGTGGGGTTTTTTTATGTCATGACATGTCTTTGTATTTTGATCTGTTCTACGGCCAACGTAGGTGCGAGAGGGATTGCTCTGAAATACACTTAGGGACAATCAATATTTTGCCAAAATGCAATTTGGCTGTGCATTAGTATCTTTGAATGTAATTGTTTGTAAATAGGAGTGTCATTTACATATATTGTAGGTAATTGATGAATCCTCAATTGTTAAAAAGGATGAGTCAATCTACTTTAAAAATTTCAATCCTAGATTTAATTGCTTTCAGTTTCTAGGTTCAACGAAATAGATCCATGGAAACTGTGAAAAATATAACCTATATGAATTGGAGTACAGGAAAAGATTCTGCCCTTGCACTTTATCATACTTTAAATCATTCAAACTATTCTGTTGGGAAACTACTTACATCGATAAATTCACATTTTGATCGAGTTTCGATGCATGGCATAAGACGAGAGTTGTTAGATCGCCAAATTCAGCAAATTTCCATTCCAAATGAAACGATCGAACTGCCTCAAAATCCTAGTATGAGTGATTATGATAAAATTATGCAAGATACGGTTGTAAGTTTGCAATCGGAAGGTTATACACATTCCGTATTTGGAGATATTTTTTTGGAAGATTTGAAAAAATACAGAGAAGATAAATTGGCCGAAGTTGGAATAACCGCATTTTTTCCTTTATGGAAAAGAAATACTAAGGAGTTAATTAAAGAATTTTTATCTTTAGGATTTAAAGCGATTGTCGTTACTGTTGATGCCTCTGTTTTAGATGAATCCTTTCTTGGAAGAGAGATAGATAATCAATTTCTAAATGATTTACCGAAGACAGTTGATCCGTGCGGTGAAAACGGTGAATTTCATACGTTTTGTTTTGCAGGACCTATTTTTAAAAATTTAGTGGAGTTTAAACTTGGTGAAACTGTATTTCGCAATTACCAGAGTTCTAATAATGATGGAGATAAAAATATTTGTGAAATCAATGCAAAAGGATTTTGGTATTTAGACTTATTGCCAAGTTAACTAAATAGAAGGTCTTCTTGATTCTAAATTAGTGAAGATTGGATTTGATAAAACAAATTAGGGATACGGTAAGTTTTTCTAATTATAAATAAAAACTTACTAAATATCTAAGTTAACAACTTCATATACGGTGATCGGTTTTGATTTCCCTTTGACAATGACCTTATCAATCTCTCGAATTGCAAAGCCATCATCAATTGAATATTTGCCTTCTATTTGTTTGTAAGTTGTCTCTGAAATTAAAATGGCGCAATTGTAATGTTTTGTTAATCCTTCAATCCTAGACGCTAAGTTAACATTGTCACCAATGACTGTATAATCTAATCTTCGGTCTGAGCCAATATTACCCACAATGGCTTCACCTGTATGGATTCCAATTCCCATATATAATTTGTCTTGTGGCTGCATTTTTTGGTTTAACTTTTCTAATTCATGATTCATAGCAACAGCGGATTTAACGGCACGGAGCGCATCATCCTCCGCTTTGAATGGAGCACCAAATATGGTCATGATAGCGTCACCAATAAACTTATCAATAGTACCATTAAATTTAAATATAACGTCAGTCATGCGAGACAAATATTCATTTAAAAACAGAACCACTTCCTCTGCGGACCTTTGTTCTGAAAATTTTGTAAAAGATCTGATATCGGAAAATAGAATCGTTACCTCTTTGTTTTCTCCGCCAGGTTCCAGTTGTGCTTTGTTTTTGTAAAATTCATCCACTAGTTGTGAGGGAAGATACCTTTCCATCATCTGTTTTGCATTTGCCTCTTTTACCATTTCAATGTTCGAAACGGTTGTGACATAGCCGATGGCAAGTATCATCCCAAGTCCAATGATCATAGGAATAAAATCAATAGGATAACCTTCGCCGAGTCCAATGGAGACTACAAATAGAAAAACAAAGGATAAAAATGCACCATATATCGTTCCAATTTTTGAATGTCGGAGTAAGTTGAATTGGTAAACAAAAATAGCACTAATCATAGCGATAAAATTGATAACACCATTGCCTCTCTGAACTGTTGGATCAAAATAAAGCATAAGTCCAATGATGAGGTAATCTAGTGTGATCGTAAAAAATTTCAAATACGGTTTATAGGGAAAATTGTTAAGGAAAAGTAGAACAGATCCAGCAAATACCAAAATTACAGTGTCTAGTAAAAGAGTGATAAAAGTTGGTGTGACAATCGTATAGTTAATCAGTTGGAAATAAGATAAATAATCCAAAAGGGATGCGATGGAAAAAATAACAAATCTAACGATCGCTACTGTTTTCTCATTTTTCATCTCTCTTGAGATTAATATCTCGTCTACAATTGATTTTTTCATTTTTTCATCTCCAATTCTATCGAACTAAAAAAAGTTCGTTCCTTTTTGCAGAATTTGCCACTTTTGTTTCTTTGGTCCAGATTTAGTCTCAAAATGAATGAGACTGAATCCATAAATCTCTTAAGCTTACTCATAAACAAACGATAAATCTTTTCCATTCCGATTTAGTGACCAGGTCGCTTTTCTTTGATTTTGCCTGAAGTTGGATTTATAAGAGCTTAAGACTCTAATGGATCGAAAATGATAGATTATTTTTTTTAGAAACGTAATCTGAATTGATTAGAATCATTCTCTTTCATTGGTAAATTTTTTTTCTTTCTAAATACAATCTTCGGTGGTTTAATCGAATTGCAAAATGAATAGAATGTGTTATCCTCTTCTAAGGTACGTTTTGAACTGGCTCTTATTATGAAAAAATTGATTCCCTTCTTGTTTCCAATATTTCTTTTTTTGAATTTATCTCTACGTAGTGAAACGATTCAACTGAAGTCGGGAGAAAAATGGGAAGGTTCCATCTTAGCCCAAGACAAAGATTCTGTGACGATCAAACTGGCAGACGGTAACAGAAAAGTTCTTTCAAAGTCGGTGATTCAAAAAATTTCCTTTGGAAAAAAGTCAGAATCTACTTCTCTTAAAAAAGAACCTCAGGTTTCGGAAGATCAAAAGAAAATCCAAGAAGAAAAATTACTCGCAGAAAAACAAAAACAGGAAGACGAAATTCGCAAAGCCAAAGAAGAACAACAGAAAAAAAGAGAGGAGCAACTTTCCTATGCGAAACGCCATTATCTAGAAGCTGCATTGGGAGCGGGAAGTGGTGAGAGCCAAGCAGAACTTCGTCCTTTCTTTCAAACCATTCAGTATGCGGGACTTATTTTCGGGAGTGGTGGCCAAGCTGAGTTACAATCCAATCCATACAAAAGTAAAAACCACAATGGAACAGCACGTTTATTTTACGCTTGGGACCGGTTCACCTTGGAGATTCGAGGTACGGAAGCAAAAGGAAATTTTGATGTAAGTGGTCTCCAGACTCTTTCATACGGGAGTGGGAATAACTCTTCCAATTCTATTACTACCAATACACTTTTGGGAAACAGCGAAACAAAGTTTCAAAAAGTTTCTTCTAGGATTGGTTTTACTCCTTATCCACATCCGGTTTTCGATTTTCAAATTGTAGGTGGAGTGGAAAGAATTTGGACCAAGACCACTCAAAAAGTTGATAGTGTTGGAGAGATTACCGCTACTGGAATGAATCCAAACCGAACAAGTTTTCGGGAAACAAGTCATCCTTTAAAAGGTTATAGCATTGGGATTGGATACGAATGGAAATTCTTGGAAAGGTTCACCTTACAGGGACAGATTTTGCATTTAGATATGCAAGGCCCATCTTCACTTCGAAGTAATGAGTTTCGTATGGACGGATCACCTTTTCGTTACAGTCAAAATGGTCTAGACTACCAATGGAAATCAACTGGGACAGAAGTGAATGTAAAATTCTCTACAAAGATCAAAGGTGATTTCAGTTTATTCATAGAAGCAAGTAACATGACTCTTAATAACAAATTAAAGTCAGGTTATATTACTGAAAATGAAGGTGAAGGAAATTCGGATCCATCCCAAATCTTACTTAAAAGCTATGGGCCACAAATATTAATTCCGATTTTTTATGATTCAAAGACGATACTGAGTTATGTTCAAGTTGGTGCAAATTATCGTTTTAATTTTTAAATTCTAAAACTTGTTTTGGATATAAATCAAAACAATGAATTATATGAAACCAATTAGTTAATGGCAATACAATTGTGGATTTAAATTTGAGATAGATTTATCCACCTTTTCTATGTTTATGGGAGAGGTTTTCCTTTTCTGAGTTCCATTGTTCAGCGGATTTTAAAATTTCTTCTGCGAGTAGCGCAAGGCCCGGTCCTGATTTTTTGCGATAACAGAGGTAAAACTTTCTTTCTACATTCCAGTCTTCGAATTTAATTTTTCTTAGTTTGGAATTAATAGAATACTCGGATAAAAAACCGATTCCAAGTCCCGCTTCCAACGATTTGATCACGGATTCTACACTTCTAAGCTCCATCGCAATATTCGGACCAAATTCTTTTGTAAATGTTTTGATCTTTTTCTCCACAGCCTTTCTAAGAGCAGAACCTGGATGGAAAAAAACAAAGGATTGTCTTTTTAGGTCTTCGATTCGAATTTTCTTTTTTAGAAAAATGGGATGATCTTTTGCTGCAACAGGATAGATTTTATCGGATAAAAAATCCAAAACATTCAGACTGGGTTCTGCAATGGGTCCTGTCAAAATTCCGAGATCTACCTCTCCCTTTAATACTGCATCCTTAGTTTCGGATGCATCTCCTTCTCTGACTGAAAGCGAAAGTCCTTCTCTCTTCTTTAGAATTTTTTTTAAAATTTGAGGTAAGATCCAAGCGGAAACGGTTCCACCCGCAGAAATAGAAAAGTTTCCCTTCAGTTCATTTTCTTTAGAGAAGCCGTTTTGTATTTCTTCCCATAACTCTTTCATTCGAATTGAATATTGATAGAACCTTTCACCTTCGTGTGTTAGTCGAACAGACCTTCCTCCTCTTTCTAAAAGTGTGACACCTAATTCCTTTTCCAAAAGAAAAATTTGTTTAGAGAGTGCGGGTTGAGTTAATCTCAATCGTGTTGCTGCTTTTTGGAATGTGCCTGAATTTGAGATTTCTAGAAAGTAAATGACCTGTCTGAATTCCATAAATACTTATAACTTTTAGTTATATATTTTATAAAACCAATTTATTTGCATTATAGTAATAAATTTGATAAGGTATTTACCAAGAGGGAAATATGGGACAAACTCTATACGACAAAATTTGGGAAAGCCACCGGATCTTTGAAAATTCAGATTCGGAAACGGTTTTATATGTGGATCGCCATATCTTACATGAAGTGACTTCGGCCCAAGCATTCGAAGGATTGAGAACTAAAAACAGAAATGTAAGAAGGAAGGATCTTACTTTTGGAGTTGTGGATCATAATGTTTCCACAAGAGATCGTAAAAACAGAGATGCCGCAGGACCTGTCTCTAGATTGCAGATCGATACAATGGAGAAAAATTGCAAAGATTTTGGTATCCATTTGTTTGGCCCTGAAGATCCCGAACAAGGGATTGTACATGTAGTGGGTCCTGAGTTAGGATTTACGATTCCTGGTTCTGTGATTGTATGTGGAGATTCTCATACAGCAACTCATGGAGCCTTCGGTGCCTTAGCGTTTGGGATCGGGACAAGCGAAGTGGAACATGTGCTTGCAACACAAACTCTTAAACAAGCCAAAACAAAATCGATGTTAGTTCATTTTGTCGGTAAACCTGGATTTGGAATTACAGCCAAAGATATCGTCCTAACACTTATATCAAAGATGGGAACTGCAGGGGGAAGGGGATACACTTTAGAATATTCAGGGGAATGGATTCGTTCTCTTTCGATGGAAGGTCGAATGACTCTTTGTAATATGAGTATAGAAGCAGGGGCAAGAGCAAGCCTTGTCGCACCAGATCAAATTACATTCGATTATTTGAAAGATCGAAAACTGGTTCCTAAAGGAGCAAGTTTTGCAGAAGCAATCGAACATTGGAAAACATTTTACTCAGATTCAGATGCCGTGTTTGATGCGATTTTCGAATTGGATATTTCAAAAATTGAACCTCAGGTCACTTGGGGAACCAATCCGTCTCAAACTTTATCCATCACGGGTGTTGTTCCCAATCCGGAAGATTTTCAAGAGAAACGAGAAAGAGAAACAACAAAGAATGCATTGGAGTATATGGATTTAAAACCAGGGACTCCCATTTCAGAGATTAACATCGATAAGGTGTTTATTGGATCTTGTACGAATGCGAGGATTGAAGACTTAAGGTCTGCGGCAGAAGTTGCCAAGGGAAAAAAAGTTCATCCAAGAGTGCAAGCTTTGGTGGTTCCTGGCTCAGGCAGAGTAAAAGACCAGGCAGAAAGGGAAGGATTGGATCAAATTTTTTTAGAGGCAGGATTTGAATGGAGAGAACCTGGTTGTTCGCTATGTCTTGCGATGAACGACGATGTATTAAAACCGGGAGAAAGATGTGCATCCACTTCTAATCGTAACTTCGAAGGAAGACAAGGTAGAGGAGGAAGGACTCATTTAGTCAGTCCAGCGATGGCAGCGGCCGCAGCAGTGACAGGAAAATTTACAGATGTGAGGAAATTAGTATGAGTGTAGGAAATTGGACAATCCATACGGGAGTTGCGGTATCCATCCCGAGAGAGGATATTGATACGGACCAAATACTCCCAAAACAATTTATGAAATTAATCGATAAAAAGGGATTTGGAAAACATTTATTCTTTGATTGGAGGTATTTAGACACGGAAGGAAAAGTGCCAAATCCAAAATTCATTTTGAACCAGGATGGATATGAAAATGCCAGTGTGCTCATTGCCGGAAAAAATTTTGGCTGTGGTTCAAGTAGAGAACATGCACCTTGGGCCCTTTCTGATTTTGGATTTAAAGCCATTTTGGCACCGTCCTTTGCAGATATATTCTCTATT
The DNA here is from genome assembly GCF_004770905.1 of Leptospira bandrabouensis. NCBI lineage: Bacteria > Pseudomonadati > Spirochaetota > Leptospiria > Leptospirales > Leptospiraceae > Leptospira > Leptospira bandrabouensis. The sequence goes on from NZ_RQHT01000006.1 coordinate 6,978, forward strand.
AATTCTGCGAAAAATGGAATTGCTCTCGTTCGTTTGAAAGAAGAAGAGATTCAAAATATAAATGAATGGGTTTCAAAAAATTCAGGATCACAAATTCGAATCAATTTAGAAACTTTGGAAGTGCAAGCAGGAGACTATACATTCCCTTTCCAATTGGATTCTGCTTCTATTAATCGGATTCGAAATGGTTGGGATGATATTGATATCACTCTAAAAAATTCAAATGAGATATTGGAATTCGAAGGGATACGTAGAAAAGAAAAACCTTATTTGGAAGTATATTGGTAAACTTCCTTTAAATATTTTTCTGATAGAAAGCCAGAGTTATAAAATCAACAAATGATTCGGATTTCTTATTACCAAAACAATAAAATATTTTATTTGTTAGTTGGTAATCTTTTTGCGAGAGGGATAGAAAGGGCGCGTAGCGGTCGCTCTGCGACCGAAGCCCTGGATAGCCCGGCCCCAATGATTCTGATAAAATGTTATCTGATCCGAATCCATTTTTGAAATTGAATCTAGTAATTGGGGACTCGCCCCGAAGAGTTTGTCCTGAATTGCAAAGGATAGGAAAATTCGTGACAGAAAGTTTGGTTTGGGTTTAGGATCTCTATTATTTTTAGGAAGTGGGGGAAAGGATTGGAATGAGACATAATGTGGACGTCAATCCACAAACCCCCTCCCGAGTTAGGGTGGAGGGGAGTGGCTCGTGGGCAGGTGGCGATTTCCCCTCTACCACAAGTTTTTCGTTTAGGCAATTTTTATCCCAAAAACCCCGTTTTTATTCGAAAACTTTTCACCTTTTGGTAAGGCAAATTTTATATGGACCTTAGTTCAACGAGAACGGTTGGTAAAGTATTGAGTCCCCAATGTTCGATATATTTTCCATCTTGCAAACGAACAATATCGATGACATCAATTCTGATTTTTTTCTGTGTGGGAGCAATCCCCATAAGCACACCCAAGTGGGTTCCCGTAATGGCTTTACGAGTCGTGACCTTGTCTCCTTCGGCAACTTGATCAAAAATTTCTACGGTTAAATCAGGAAATGCTGGTTTTAACACAGAACTAAAAGTATTCCACATTGCATTTGAATCATTCGCATTTTCGGGCGCGGATCGATTGACAAAATTTACGTGCATAAGTTCTTTAAAGCTAACTTCATTACAATTCTGAATGACTTCTTTGTTGAATCGCTTAACGATCTGCTTGTTTTTTTCTAAAACATCCATAAATAATTCTTTGTCATCGGGTTAACTGATGCAATCAAAAATCTGATTTTTCGTTATCTGCCTTAAGTTTTACTAAAAGTTTTCATGGGTTAGTTTCTGTTTATAGACTCGAAGCGGATTAACGGATTTGAAATACCTTTTAGTTTATAGTGGAAATATATTCATGAAAGAAGTCTAACTATGTTTTTTTTAAATCTGTCTATTTCGCATTTTGGGAATGATAAAGTTTACTTTTCTTTTCTTCATTACCAATATTTAAATTTATAGTGATAGGATTGCATTTAAATATATATTAATATTATAAATATATAATTTGTAATCGCCCAATTGACTAAGTTTCAATCGAAATCATAGGAATCTCAAATTAGTCAATATCCGGATTTGGAGACAGTTAGGAAGCGATGCCTTGCGGGAAATAAGAAATCAGTTATGTTTCAATGTATTTTAGGTTCTGAACTGTATGCAGGGGATCGGATGGTTGGTTTGGGAAGAGGCTAATGAGACATAATCTAGGTGTCAATCCACAAACCCCCTCCCGAGTTAGGGTGGAGGGGAGTGGCTCGTGGGCAGTTGGCGTTTCCCCTCTACCACAAACCATTCCCTTTGAATACAACCTTCCGCATTCTTACAATTTTATTCCAAAAAACTTCGCTTTTTGGCAGGCACCTGTCCTGTTTTTCCATCTCTATTTGCTATAGAGAGAAAGGAGATCGGTATGATCCAAAAAAAAATATGGTTACAACAGCTTCGGCGAAATCGGCCAAGTTTGAGGAAGTTCGGATTTATCTCGGCTACCATCATTCTCGTGATTTTTTCTGTTTTCACTTTCGCAATTTGGCAGGCAAGCAATCAGATTTTGTTTCCGAAATGGAAAGGAATTACAAAAGACTTTCGGGATTGTAGTTCCGAAGGAGAGAAACTTTGGGGAAAATATTGTGGGAACATCCGCCTAACAAAAGAATTTGAATTTAAAGAAGTATCTATTCGATCGCTGAACGGTTATGATTTGCCTGGATGGTTGGTACCTGCTATTGCAAACGGGAAAGGATTTCAAAAAGGAGTGATTCTTTTGGTGCATGGAGGAGGGTCCGATCGGAGAGAACTCACTCGAATGATTCCCTTTTATCTTCGCCAAGGATTTGATGTTCTTAGTTTTGATTTATCTTGTCATGGTGAGGCACCTTGTCCATTTCCAGGTTTAAGTTTTGGAAACCGTGAATCGAGAGATGTTTTATCTGCATATTTATACGTTTCAAAAAAATATAAAGATATTCTAATGATGGGTTCTTCTGTAGGAGCCTCTTCTATATTAATTTCGCTTCCGTTTTTGGACCAAGTGAAAGGAATCATATTGGAAAATCCAATGTTAAGTTTCCAACGTTTGATTTTGGATTCACCCGAGTCATCTGGTTTACCAGATCAGATGGTTCAAACACTCATAGATTTAGTGACGATTCGAGGAAGATTCGATACCTTACTCAGTCCTGAAAATTCTTTACCTTTGGCAAGGAATGTGCCTCTATTGTTCATTCATAGTAAAAAAGATTCGGTTGTGCCTTACGAACAATCGATGTTACTAACAAAACGATATTCGGGGCCGAGCGAGGTTTGGTTTCCCGAATTCGGACCTCATGGGTTGATATGGGAAACAAACCAAGCTGAATATGAAAAGAGAGTTCGGGATTTTATTAGAAGAAATACCAATGAAAGGAATACGAGGTAGAAAGTGGAAGAATATTTGATTTTAATGCGTTTAGATATACTCACTAAAGAAGCCCAACCTTCCCCCGAACAATTGCAAGTTTATATGTTACAGTACCAAGAATGGATCAATGGAATTATGGCAGAAAAAAAGTTTAAATCAGGAACTGCATTGTCCACCGAGGGGCGGGTCATTCAATCAGATTTTATCATTACTGATGGTCCTTACGTAGAAACTAAAGAATCTCTTGCAGGTTTTATCATCATTTACGCAAAAGATTTTGATGATGCAGCAAAAATTGCCAAAAAATGTCCTATCTTAATGGGAGCCGGGAATAGTGTAGAGGTTCGCAAGGTAATCGGCATTCATAAGGAAGATTAATTAGAGAAACATTTTATTCTGAATTAATTATGAATCAATCTGAGATTTTGCCAAATTTGTTTCGCACTGAGTACTCAAAAATCATATCGGTTCTGTGCAAACAATTTGGTTTTTATCAGATTGAGATCGCAGAAGATATAACCAGTGAAACATTTTTAACCGCTTCTCAAGTTTGGGGAATTCAGGGAACCCCTGAAAACCCTGCTGCTTGGTTGTACGTAGTTGCCAAAAATAAAGCTAAAAATCTGATTCATAGAGATTCAATTCTTAAAAAGAAAATTCTTCCTCATTACAAAAGGGAGAGTTTTGTTTCTGATCTAGAGTTAGATCTTTCTGAGGAGAATATTCGGGACAGTCAATTACGAATGATTTTTGCAGTTTCGCATCCTTCGATTCCTATAGAGTCGCAAATTGGATTATCGTTACGAATTTTATGTGGATTTGGGATCGATGAAATCGCAAGGGCATTCCTATCAAACAAAGAAACAATTAACAAGAGGTTACTTCGCGCAAAAAATAAACTCAGAAAAAATAATGTTTCATTGGATTTCCCAAGTTCTTTGGAATTAGAGGAAAGACTTTCTTCGGTGCTTCGAACCATTTATTTATTGTTCAACGAAGGCTATTGTTCGCAAACCCAGGACAGTATTCTTCGAAAAGAATTATGCCTAGAGGCGATTCGACTTTGTTCTTTTTTATTGGAAAACAAAAATACCAACACTGCAGAAGTGAATGCTCTTCTTTCTCTTCTTTGCTTTCATATATCTAGGTTTGATGCAAGGTTAGGTGGAGAAGGAGAAATCATTCTCTATGCAGACCAAAATCGAAAACTTTGGAATCAAGAATTCATAAAAAAGGGAGAGTATTTCTTTTCCCAGGCAAATTTGGAACCAAAATTTTCCAAATATCATTTGGAAGCAGCCATTGCCTTTTGGCATACTCGCACAGAAGAAACAGAAAAAAAATGGGAGTCCATTTTCCAACTTTATACGGGGCTATTGGAACTTGAATCCTCTCCCTTAATTCTGTTAAATAGGGCTTATGCATTATTTAAGGTGAAGGGAAGAGATGTTGCGATAAAGGAGCTCAAGAGTTTGGACTTAAAAACAAATCCCTACTATTTTTTTCTATTGGGAGAATTGTATTCTGAATTTGAACCGGAAAAAGCGAATCGATACTATCAGAAGGCAATAGAATTTGCAAATACTGAATTAGATAAATTGGTGATTCGAAGACGGATGAAATGTTGATTCCCATTGTTTCAGAAGTTTTGAAATCTTTTATCAATTTTCCCTTAAATCACTATTTCAAAAATTCCACAGAAAGAAGTGTCACATCATCTTCAAACTTATCAGTGTTTTGGTGTTGTTTTGCTTTTTGTAACAAATCTTTTAGAGAAGATTTTTCTTTCCAATTTTGATTCTCTTTACTCCAATCTAAAAATCCAGAGTCGCGAAATAACGTTTGGTCTTTCGAACGAACATCAAAAATACCATCAGAGAATAAAAACAGTTTGTCACCAGGCAAATAATCGACTTCATGATTTTTACCTTCCCAGTTTGGCAAAATAGCCAATGGTTTTCCGTTACCAACTAACGCAGAAAAACCATCACCGGTTCCAAAATAAATATCTTCATGACCCGCTTTAGACCAAGTGAATTTTTTTTGATGTGCATCTATGACCACTGCCACCGCGGTAACAAACAATCCTGCTGTGTTCCCATACAAATAAGAATTTAAATGTTCCAAAGAAACCGCTGGGTTATCTTTAGGAATTTCTGGAAGTTGCAATACAAAATGTAATATTGCGGAAATCATCCCTGCAGAAAAACCATGTCCGGAAACATCGGCTAAAAATACAAAAGTTTTACCTTCACCTAATGACTGAACTACGTAATAATCGCCGGCAATGCCATCGCTAGGTAAAAATTCTAATTCAGCCGAAATCAATTCTTTCTCAAAGTTTAAATCTGGTAATAACTTTTTTTGAATTCGAATCCCTCGTGAAAGTTCCTCTTTGAGGTAGTATTCTTTTTCCTTTAATCGTAAGGCATTTCGAATTATACTTAAAAGTTCAGATTCTAAAAAGGGTTTGGATAAATAAATGTCGGCTCCTTCTTCATGTACTTCTTTTCTCGTAGCTGCATCTGCTTTGGCAGTGAGTAGGATGATAGGGAGAGAGTGGAGATGTTCTTTTTTTCTAACTTCGCGAATTAAGTCGAGACCACTTAATTTTGGCATCATTAGATCTGTGATGACTAAATCAGGTGTTTCCGAGAATATGGTTTCAAGTCCTGCTTGTCCATCGGCTGCAACTAAAACATGAAAGCCCACGCGAGCTAAAATGGAAGCTAAATAGGAACGTAAATCGGGGTTATCTTCGACGATTAAAAGTTTGGTGGTTCGATTCGTCTTGATTTTCTCTAAATCGACCAAGGGATGGTTTACTTCGTCAGGAATATATTCATGTTTGAATAAATGGTAATGATTGTTATTTGTTGAAGTTTCCTTTGAAGAGTTTGCAGTAATAGGTAAGGTAAAATAAAAATGAGAACCTTTTCCTAGTTCACTCTCTACTCCAACTTTTCCACCATGTAATTCCACTAATTCTTTTACTAAAGCAAGTCCTAAACCAGTTCCTTCTTGTTCTCTCGTAAGAGAAGCTTCGCTAATTCCAAATCTAGAAAATAATCTGAGGATTTGGTTTTCTGATATTCCAATTCCTGTGTCTCGTACAGAAATAATGGCCTCGTTTTCTTTTTTTTGTAATTCTAAGATAATTTTCCCACCGGACTCAGTGAACTTAATTGAGTTAGATAAATAATTAAATATACATTTGTCTAATTGTTCTGGATCTGCTTCGACAAACAAAGGTTCTGCGAATAAATTAAGTTCGAAATGAATGTTTTTACGTTTTACGTATGCAGTAAAATTTTCAGACACTTGTGTTAAAAATTCATCCAAACGAAGGTAAGATTTCCTTAGTTCCATCCTTCCTGATGTAATTTTTTGAAGGTCTAAAAGTTGGTTCACTAATCGTGTTAGGCGCCTTGCTTGATTGACGACCACTTTAACTTCGGCTGGAGATAAACCCTCTTGTCTTTGTAAGGCAGATTCTGAAGGTCCAGAGATTAATGTCAGTGGAGTCCTAAGTTCATGGGATATGTTTTGGAAAAATGCAGTTTGTGCTTTGTTTTCCCTCTCCAATGAATCTTCAGCAACGTTAGCTGCTAAAGTAAAATAGTAGGCAAATCCTGCATGGAAGAGTGTGGAAAAAATAATGTTCGATACGTTGATTAGCGCAAGAAAATTAGCACTCCAAACATAAACGGGAGGGTTTGTCATCGAATAATAATAAGTTGAGGCAAAGAGTAAACATCCTATGACAATACTCCCAAACTTAAGTAGGTTTTTACCAGGTGGTAATAGAAAGATTCCCGTAGCAAAAAGCATCATGTAATACTGATAACCTGCACCCCAACCAAAAAAGAACGTTGCTGCTAAAGCGTGCAAAAACACTTCAGAGAAACATAAATACAAAGAAGTAAAAAGATATTTTTTCCGATTGATCCAAATGGTAAAAGCAAACCAAAGAACACTTCCCAAATTGAAAATTGCCATTTCCCATGCGCCTACGATCCAAAAGAAAAAAATAAAGGTAAAATGAATGAGGCCCGCTAATACATAAATGGAATTGGTTGCTACATAATACCTTTGGTAGCGGAGTTCCACACCTTCAGGAGCTAAAAAAAGGGACCGAACAAAGGTTAAAATCTGGCTCATTCTGGAAGGAAAAGAATCAATATTTCCTTTAAAAGTCAAGGAATCCTTCATCTCGATTCAAATAATATAACAAGCAGTAAAGGGTGTTTAGATTTTATTCTAAATGCACCAAGTCGATGCTAATGGAAGCATCAGTGGAAATACAAACTATTTATTTTGAAAGTCATTGGGATTGAACCATCTAAGCCTGATTTATTGGGAGAAAATCACCGTTTCATTCTGGAAAGTTTGCGAATGGAAACAATGAATTTGGATTGGATTCAGCGGCAGAATCTTTAAAAGGGGAACTTTTTTTTACGCATTTTGCTTGGTTTTCTGATTTCTGTTGGCAAAGTCGAGGGTCGTTTTCAGAATTTCATCTAATTCCAATGGGAATTACTTATTTTTTAAGAACTAAATTACTGGGAACTGGGACTTTTATCTGTATGAATAACATATCCTACATTGAACTTTTGGACCAGGCAAAATCCGGTAACCTCCGGGCTTGGGCTGATTTACAAAATCGATTTTCTAGTTTTGCCAATCAATTCGCCTCTAAGATTCTGAAAGATACGGATCTTTCCCAAGACGTTGTCCAGGAATCTTTCTGGGATTTGTATCAGAGCCTAGATAAAATAACCACTCCAGAGGCATTTCCTAGTTTGCTTAAAAGAGCTCTTATCAAACATGTGGATCGTATTTTGCGAAAGAAAGAGTCACAGAATTTGGTTTATGTGGATCCAAAGCAGATCGAAAAAAATACGGAAGAACTACATACTTCATTCCTCGAAAAAGAATGTTATGAAACGATTACACAAAATGTTAACAAGTTGGAGCCGGAAGACCAAAAGCTAATAGAGCTCTATTATTATCAGAATTATTCCTTGGTTGAAATTTCAAAATCAGAAGGGAAATCATTATCTTTTATTAAAAAAAGACATATTCGGTTAAAAAGAATTCTTAGAAACGGAATTGGCGAAACTTTCAGGCCAGAAGCTAATTCTACTTTCTTGGTAGCGGCTTAGGAGATTCAATTGGAAGCAACTCAAGTTTATTCAAATGGGCAAATTGAAAATGTTTATCTCGAACAAAGAAAAGTATTTCTTTGGGGTGAGGTAAATGACAATTCCGCTAGATATTTAATTGATCGTTTTTTGTATCTCGAAGCATTGGATCCTACAAGACCAATTACACTTTACATTCACTCTCCAGGTGGATCAACTTATGCTGGTTTGGCGATTTTGGATGTAATGAATCACCTTCACAATCCCGTACATACTACATGTCTTGGAATGGCTATGTCTTTTGGCGCAGTTTTACTGCTTTCAGGAGCCAAAGGATTTCGTTTTGCTTACCCTCATAGTAAAGTCCTGATTCACCAACCTCATGTTATGGGAGAATTTAAAGGTCCTGCTGAAGACATAAGGATATTTGCTGAATCTGTTAGAAGGGAAAAAGATTTGCTAAATGAAATTATGGCTAAGGCAACAGGCCAACCGCTTGAAAAGATGAAGGAAGACACGGAACGTGATACTTGGTTTACTGCGAAGGAAGCGTTAGATTATGGTATCATTGATAAGATCATTGGAGGGAATTGATGGTTTTTAAAAGATTTGAATTTGTATCCCTTTGTATTTTGGGATTTGTTTTATCCTGTCAGGTAACATCCCACAACGTAAAACCATATATTTCAGATAAAACTAGTGCGACCTTACCAACATCCATAAAACCTAACAAGTATGTCGAATTCCAAGTAGTGAAAGTTGCCGATTGGGAAGCTTCCCTTGATGGTCTTTTGGATTTAGATGATCCCAAGGCAAAGGCAGTGGGATTAAAGGATCGTGCGGAACCTATATCCATATATTTTTATCTCGTCAAACATCCGAAATTTGGAACTTATATGATAGATTCTGGTATGGGAAAAAATTTTCCCAAGGGTGAAGATGGCAAAAGCCTTGTTAGTTCCATCGTAGAATCGCAGATGCATTTTGATAAACTCAAAGTGTATGAATCCACCAAAACATATTTACAAAATAACCAAATTGATATAAAGGGAATATTTTTCACACATTTGCATTTAGACCATACTCTTGGAGCTTATGAGATAGATAGAGCCGTTCCATTTTACGTTGGACCTGGAGAAGTGACAGACAAACAATTCATCAATCTATTTGTACAAGGTTCCACAGATCGGCTGTTAGGCAAAAATCCAAATTTGGTCCAGTTTGGTTTCGGGAAAAATACGAAGGAAATCTCAGTATTTGATTTTTTTGGTGATCAAAGTTTCTTTGTTATTTCTGTACCAGGGCATACACCGGGGAGTTTGGCTTTTTATATTCCCGCCAAAGGTGGTGCTCATTTGGTGTTAGGAGATACTTGTCACACACAATGGGGATGGAAGGAAGGAGTGATCCCTGGAAAATTCACATCAGATCCAAAACTAAATCGAAAAAGTTTGGATTTTCTAAAAGAAGTCGCAGAAACGCATGAAATTCAGTTTGTTTATCCAGGCCACCAAGATAGAATCTCTACACCTTTAAAAAAATAATAGATAACCTCTTTTTTCTTTTTTACTTTCTCTTTTTATAGAAATATTTTAACGATAATTTCTCTAAAAAGAGGAAATAGGTTTGTGTACTTTCTGTCCGCAAGAAATACATACAAAGTAAAAAGGAAATCATTAGGGGTGATACGAAAGCCATTCGACAAACACTGGAGAAACTTTCTTTTTATTTGCCTTATACCAATCTTTGTTTTTCAATGTAGACCCAATGGATTGAAGAATCATTGTGATCCTAATCAATCTTCCTATTTACAAAACTTAACCTTACTTCTTGGTGTAAGTGAGAGTGCTTATTTCTGTGGCAATCTGATCCAAAGTCCTTTCCTTAACAAAATCAAAATCCCTAGGTTTATCATTGTTACCAATGTTGGTTTGGATGCAGCTACTAGTAGTATCAGTGTTTTTCGGATAAACCCAAATACAGGAGAAATTTCACAGGTTTCAGGTTCTCCGTTCCAACTATCAAATCGTCCTCGTTTTACAGTGACCAATTCCACAGGTACTGTTGTGTATGTGCCAAACATTGGAAATAAGTCTGTATCCGTTCTCAATCTAAATCCAGAAACTGGAAGTTTATCTTTAAAACATCCTGATTTAGTTCTTTCTTCGACACCATACTCTCTTGCCTTAGATCCGAATGGAAAATACTTATATGCAAGTTCTGAGCAAAACCCAGAAATTCACCGAATGGCTATTGGTTCCAATGATAACTTAACAATCCTATCTCCAGCCATGCCAACTTCCAATCCCTCCGGGATCTGTAGGTAGACTCAGTTTTGATTCTAAAGGAAATCATTTGTACGTTGGACTTACTAGTGCACCTGGAAACAATGCGGGGATCCAAGTTTTTTCTTTGGATCCATCGACAGGAAACCTAAGTTCTATTAATGTTTACATTACAGGAATCAATAATCTATCTCTTGGAATTTCGCCTAACGGAAAGTTTGTTTATGGCTCAAATTATTCATCCGAGAATGTTTTTCCTTTTGTGCGGGATATAAATTCCGGAACACTCAGCATACAAACAAGTATTTCAGCAGGAGTCGCACCGGGTTATACTATTGTAGATCCACTCAACCGATTTGTTTATGTGGCCAATAGTGGCACAGGCCAAGGGACCATTTCCGCTTATTTGATAGAACCTTCCAATGGTAAATTAACTCCCGTTAATGGGTCGCCTTTCTCTACAGGGTTTAGTCCCATCGGTCTTTGTACCGATCCCAGAGGAAAATTTTTGTATTCTTCCAACACAGAAGGAGGAAATATCTCAGGATTTTCTGTCGGTGAAAATGGAGTTCTTACACCGCTTTCTGGATTTCCAGTAACGGCGGGAACAAATCCATTTTCAATAGAAATGGTTTCTTATTAATTCTTTTTAACCAATGAGTTTTCCAAGATCCATATCATTCATGTATTCTTTTTCATAGAAGTGTAGGTTTTTTAGTCTCCACCCGTAACAAAAAATATCATCATCCAAGTTTTGTTTTTCTTTGAAAACCCAACTCGGTAGTCCATAGGGCTACGTAAATACTGTTCGCAAATATAACCGACTTGGCCATCTGAAATACAAACTTTTTGCCAATTACATGGTTCGTTTGTTGTTTTTTTCTCTGCAGTTGTTTCTTCATACTCGTTTTTAACGAATTCCCAACTCAGTTGTGTTAATACGGCACCTTGTTTAGAAGGTTTATTTCTTACGTTGACTGTATTACCTGTGATGAGTGAAAAACTGTAGGAATCAATGGATTCTGGTGTGAGATTAAATAAAAACGGTGCGGACCAAATATTGTCTTTATAGGTAAAACCAAGATTGATGGTTTGGGATAAAACGTTCCAAAACTCTGAATTTTTCGGACTTTTATCGAGTTTCCAATGTTTTAGAAACCTTCCTTTGCCCATACCGTCTTCTGAAAAATCGAAGGAAATTTGAGGATCTACTATTGTTTCAATAAATTTTACATCTTTTTCTTTGATCGATTTTTCTAACTTTTGTTTGAACGAGAAAAAATCTTTATCTTCTCTGGAAGTATCAACTGGTTTTAAAATGACTGGTTCAAAAGGTTCACAAGGAAGTAATTGGGAAAAAAACGATGTGAGTAAAATTGATAAAATAAAGATTTGTTGTTTCATAGAAATTTTTAATTTCCTAGTTCCTGTAGATTGTTCTAGATGATATAAGATTGGTAGAAAAAACAATCCATTTTGGGAATCGCAAAATAAGGATTTTTCATGCCATTTCTAAGAAAAACTAAAATCTCTCGCAAATGAGGGAATTCCTATTTACTTTTTGGTTCAGAAAATAAGTCTAAATGAGAATTCACATTCTGGAGAGAAGTATTTGCGAATTGTATCATTATATCTTTTATTGTTTTTTACCCTTACCCTTGTTCAATGCAAAGCTTTCGGAAAAGACCCGGAAGGTTCTCACCTTGAAAAAATAAAAACATCCACACATTATGACCAAACTCGCGAACAATTTGTAAATCGCAGGCCCGATGTTTTAGAGAAGATGCGAGAGAACCAAAACTTCTTTTCGCTATTTTTTAAATTTATGTTTGGCGGCGATAAACACCAAAAACCCGATGTAAAGTTACCAGAAGAAAAACCTGACTTCGTCGAATTTTTAAAACCAGAAGAAACCATTAAATTTATATGGTTTGGGCATTCCACTTTTCTTGTGAATATTGACGGAAAACTTTTGTTTTTTGATCCCGTGTTTTCTGAATCGGCTGCACCTTTTAGTTTTATGGTAAAACGGTTTCAGGATGCCGTTGTTAAATTGGAAGAATTACCACCGATTGATTATATTATTATCTCTCATGACCACTACGACCATCTGGATATGCAAACCATTGAATTTTTTAAGGCTACCAATACTAAGTTCATCACGCCACTGGGTGTGACTTCTCATTTAAAGGAATGGGGTGTTTCTGAGGACCGGCTAACAGAGTTAGATTGGTGGCAGACTTTGGATTTGGGAAAACTGAAAATTGTTTGTACACCGGCCCAACATTTTTCGGGAAGGAGAGGGATGAATGGAAATAAAACTCTTTGGTCTTCCTGGACCATCCTTGGGGAAAAAGAAAGATTCTATTTTAGCGGTGACTCTGGGTATGACGTACATTTCAAAGACATTGGAGAAAAGTTTGGGCCCTTTGACCTTACCTTTATCGAAAATGGACAATACAATCCGATGTGGGAGGCGGTCCATGTATTGCCGGAACAAACTGCCAAAGCTCATTTAGATTTGAAGGGCAAACGACTTGTTCCCGTCCACTGGGGGATGTTTAACTTGTCTTTACACAGTTGGTATGAGCCGGCCGAATCCTTAGAAAAACAGGCAGAGATTTATAAAATTGACCTCCTAACACCTAAATTTGGGCAAATGGTTAGGGTTCGTGAACCCAACCTAATGGAACGTTGGTGGAAAAAGTTCATTCAGTCGGAATGATTCGAATCAAAACGGAACAGGAGTTTGGCGTTTTGCAAACTTCTGTAGCAAAATTCAATACAAATCACTGTTAATTTAAAAAATAACCAAAGATACATGATCCATTTTGCTAATTATTGTTAAATGAAAAATGCGATTTGACACTGGCATCGCCCATTCGAATGATGAGTGTTAAATTTTATTTTTGGTGCCCCAATATGAGAACATTCTATGTTTCCCTTCTTTTATGCAGTTTGTATATTTTTTTTACAATAGGATGTATTCCTAAATCGGAGAAAAATGACTCCAATTCTTTATTACTCCTTGGGGCTTTAGCTTTGGCAAACGGTAGTTCCGAAGACCTCAGTTGTCAAAATAAAACGCTGAATTGGACCATGCGCACTCCTGCGGCAGCAAACTCATGGTTGAATGTTACATTTGGGAATAATCAATATGTGGCTATTAGTAACGGTGCTGCTGCATCTCTAGTTATGACTTCCCCAGATGGAATCACTTGGACAGCGAGAAGTGCTCCAATAGGTGGTTCCTGGTTGTCTACTACTTTCGGAAACGGCATCCATGTGGCAGTGTCACCTTCTGTCGCTGATCGGGTGATGACATCGCCAGATGCGATCACTTGGACACAACAAACAGGAATAGTTAATAATTGGCAGGCTGTTACTTATGGTAACGGACTTTTCGTCTCAGTTGCGTCTGCAGGTACTAATCGAGTGATGACATCGCCTGATGGAATCACTTGGACGGCACGTACAAGTGGCGTTATCGCAGGTGGTCCTTGGCAAGCAATTGTTTATGATTCTGGACAATTTGTCGCAGTCGGCAATGGAGCTATTATGACATCCCCAGACGGAATCACTTGGACGGCACGGACTTCTCCAGCCGCAAACAACTGGACATCAGTTACTTACGGAAACGGTCAATTTGTGGCTGTAGCTTATGGTAGCAATCAGCTCATGACTTCTCCCGATGGAAACACTTGGACATTACAATCGGCTACAGAAGGGAACCAATGGATTTCCGTCACTTATGGGAAGGGTCTTTTTGTGGCGATCTCTCAAGATGGAACCAATCGAATTATGACATCCACAGATGGAATCACTTGGAAAGCACAATCCTCCCCAGAACAAGTTGGTTGGAGATCCATTACTTTTGGGAAAAAGACCTTTGTGGCAGTGGGACCTTCTAAAGTAATGACCGCATCTTGCGAATAAACCTTTCCGACTAATTTTTTTTTACCAACCAAATTATTTCTGACCCACCTCTCTAGTAGAGGTGGTCGGAATGCGAATTAGAATTTTTTTTTCAAATGGTTCTTGGTTTGGTCCCTCCCTCATGTTTGTAACATTGGTTCTCTTTGTTTTAGAAGTTTATAAAGTTGTTTGATGGATTCAAAATGCGTTTTTTCAGATTGAAAGACCTACGCCAGCGATTGCAGCGGAAATCCTTTCTTGCTTAAGCAAGAAAGATTGTAGCGTAAAGCGCGGTCGCAATGGAATGGGGGGATTCCCATCTAACAAAAGATGGCGAGGCGCCCCATTTTTTAAAAAAAAGAAAACCAACCTAACGAAATAAATACCTCCTAGAGAAACAATCATAAGGATTTTCTATGTTAAGATATTTACTTTGTTTTTCCATCCTCTCTTTTGTTTTCTGGAATTGTTCGAACCAGAAAGAAGAAGGCCTAATCCCTGGCACAAAACTCACAGGAAATGCTCTTACTGATGCTGTGGTTCTTTCTATTTTAACCACACCAAGTTGTCAATTTCTGACCAATGAAAATGCAAATACCGCATTTCAGGTGAATGGATCTCTATCGATTTGTAGTGTTCAGTCTGTGAGTGGTTCCCTTACCGTGCAAACCACCGGGACTTATGAAGTGACTGCCACATCGGGAAAACAAACACTTACCTCTGCCAATTGTAATTCTAGTCGTTTTGATTTCCATGTCTCGCTCAAAGAAGGGGCTACGGAGTTATTTGTTTCATCAGCTTCGGGTCCCAAAGAAGTCAGCTTGGAATCGGGAAAAACATATAATATTCAATCAACGGGACTCGTAAACCCTTCCGATTACCAATGCCAAGGAAGGGCTGTCAATTCGAGTATTACAGCGTATCGTCTCAACCTAAGAAAATTATAGAATATGGTTCTCTAAGGTTTCTTTTGATTCAAAAATTTATATAGAACCTTTCAGTATTAGGTAGTTTCCGCAATTGCGGGAATCTACCATCGCATTCCTGTTAGTTTGTGGCTAGAATGTCCAGATGAAATTTATGAGTGGGCATAAGTTACCAGTGGTTCGATTTTGTTCCATTTTATCTTTAGTGTTTTCTTGGATTTTGTTTGGATTGGTATTGCAGTGTACTGCTGTGGATAAAAAAACTTATTTTAAAGGTTTTTACAAAACTTCACAATACCGTCCCCACCAAACTTTGAGTTATGCGGAAAAATATGGATATAATTCGGAATGTTTGGTTTTGATGGCAGGGCCTGTTCCCAGTAGGATGGAACCTTGTGCCATTGGAGACCGTCGGTCGGGTAGGGATTTGTATCGTGAGACGGAAGTGGAAGTGGCGGGGGATTTTTTTCCCGTGGACTTTTACATTGCAGGTTATGGATATGAGTTACATGTAAACAACGAATACTACCAAAACATTGTATTCTTTTCCAGTTATTCACAGAGTCGAGGGCTCTCCCGGTTTTCCCCTTTGTATTACAAACGCGATTTTTTTGGAAGAGAGGAAATGCAATATTACACAAGAAATCCTTATCGAATTTATCCTTTTTATCCAGGACGCCGTTAACAGATTTCCGATTGACGAGAAGGGAAAAATTCATAAAAATTTAGGCAAAAGTTTTTTATAATTTTGTGAACCTCATGAAACTAGCTTCTCATTTTGTTTTGTTTTTCTCTTTGTTCTTTTGTTTATTCCTCCTCCAATCGCCAATCATCGGAAAAGAAACTGATAGTTTACGAATAGGATTTGGGTCTTGTCTGCACCAAGACAAAGAAAGTCCCATTTTAAACCAATGGGAAAAAGAATCCTTTGATTGGATTCTTCTGTTAGGTGATAATATCTATGCAGACTCTTTCATTGCAGAAGAAAAAATCCCAGCCTATCAAAAACAGTTATCAAGGCCTCAATGGAAAAAAATTCGTAAAAGCTCCCAGATCCTTGCCACTTGGGATGACCATGATTATGGAATCAATGATAGTGGTGGTGAATACGCTGATAAAGAAAAGAGTCGTGAAGTTTTTGTATCCCAAATTGGATCTCTTATGCCGAAAGGTCACCGTTTGGGAACAAAGGACGGGAAAGGGATTTTTCATTCCTATTGGATCGAATTCAAAAAGAAAAAAATCCATATAGTGCTCCCTGACACTCGATTTTTTCGTTCTGAGTTAAAACCTTCTTTTTGGTCTTTTTTTATCGGGAAAAGATACTATCGTCCCAATGAAGATCCGGATGCCACTTTACTTGGTGAAGAGCAGTGGAAATGGCTTTCCGAAGAATTAGAAAAACCATCGGACTTTCTTGTATTAGTCTCTGGAATCCAAGTCATTCCCACCGAACAACCGTTTGAAAAATGGGGAAACTTCCCCAAAGATAGGGAAAAGTTATTTCAACTTTTGAGTTCTGCCAATACATCCGAACTTGTGATTCTTTCTGGGGATCGGCATATTGCAGAAATCTATGAATATCCCTATGAAGACAAAAAAAAGTTTATCGAAGTTACCTCAAGTTCGCTCAATTTTCCTCTACCGTTCCTTACCTTAGAATACGATTCTAAATTTAAACTCTCTCCTGCTTTTTTGGAAGAAAATTACGGTGCTCTTAAGATTCAAATTAAGGAAGGAAAATTGGTTTGGCGAGCGGAGATTAAAGACAAAATTGGAAATGTAGTTCTAAAATATGATAAAAATGATTCTAATTAAAATTCTTTTGATAAAACAAATCACAGAAGGAGAATTTCCAATTTGAAACCCAAACAAAAAATTTTAGAAAGTTCCTTTGCTTTGTTTCGCGAGAAAGGATTTCAAGCCACAGGTATTGCAGAAATTTTAGATAAGGCAGGAGCCTATAAAAAAACCTTATACGATCATTTTAAATCCAAAGATGATATAGGATTTGAATACTTAAATTATTTATCAGAACAACAAAGAATTGTTATGTTAAAGGTTTTGGGAAAATCCAATAGTATGTCTGACTTCATTGAAAAATGGGTTAATTTTATAGTCAGAAACCAAAGGAATACGTCCAGAAAGGATTGTCCTATTGCTCTTTTTTCTGGTGAAATTTCGCATTTGGGTCAGTTTGATACGTATCGAAATAAAGCTGTTCATCATGTATTGGAAACTGTGGAAACCTGCATTCTGAAGTTTGCACCCAATTTAAAATCAGACCTTGTTAAATCACTCAGTTATGAATTGTATATGAGTTATCTTGGTGGACTTAGGTTGTATGCATTGACGAAAGATCGAAAAGTTATCGAACGGATGAAATCACAAATGATCGCATCCGCGGAACGAATCGTAAAAAATTAAAATATATTTGGGAGTATTTTACTCTTTGTTTTCAATTTTTTCTTTGGGAATCTCTTGTACAAACATCCAAATGATTCCGTCTTTTACTTTACCAAGGCCAATATAAAGATAATAAAAAGGATATCCTAAAGGCCCTGGTTTGTATTCCTTTTGGACAACTGGTTCCCATTTTTGACGCACTTGTACCTGCACCGAAGACAATTGGACAGCGTTTGCTAGGTATTTCAATTTTCCTTCCCACCTTTCAATGGATTCAGAAACCTTACTGAGTTCTGCTTACACTTTTAAAGTTTCTTCCAAAGTTTTTGCAGTTTTTAGGATTTCGAGGAGGCGAGTTCTCATTTTTAAAGCGTTTTCCATTCGAATTTCCGTATCTGTGTAATCTTCGGTAACATCTTTTGCAGATACTTCTTCCGAATAGTTTTGCGATTGGTTACGCAAAGTTGATAGGAATGGTTTTAATTTTTCTGCAGGGATTTTAAGTTGAACAATTCCATTGGAACTATATTGGAGCGCATAACCTCCATAAGACTCTGCAAGTTTAATGATTTCTGTGACTTTAGCTTCGATTTCTTTGGATTGTAAGTTGACATTCACTGAGTAAACCATCATTCGTTTTTGAATTTTGAGTTCATTCGAGTTACTATCGGTTTTGGGAGAAGGAGCCGCCACCGAAGGAGCATAATCGGCTTGTTCCTCATAGGAGCGACTGTGAGACATTTCGCGTTCCATCCCTTTGGCAGAGGAACATTGAATCAAAAAGAGAAAAAGACTAAGGAAAAGTAAGACTTTCCGTTGATTGTTCGAGGAATTCATGTTGGATACAGATTTTAATCATTTCTGTATCCAACCGCAATCTTTTTTAAGTGCCGATTTTGGATTCTAAAAAGCTTCCGTATCCTTTTTCTTTCCCAAGAGAAGAAACAGGTTTTCCTTGGTCGACCGCTAGTTTTCCATTGATAAATACTTTTTTAATTGTATCGTCGTTACGTCGAACCCAACGTTTAAAATCTTCCATAAAAGGCATAGGTGCTTCTACGTCTTGTGCGAGTGAGTCGTCGAGTTTGGTTGGATCAATTAAAACCAAATCAGCTCGTTTGCCTTCTTTGATGTAACCTGCGTCAATTCCAAACCAATCGCCGATTTCTCCTGTTAGACGGTGTACAGCTTTTTCGATAGTCATAAAAGGTTTGTTTTCTAGTTCCGCGTCTCTAACTAACTTTAACATACGAAGCGGAAAGTTATAATGTGCCATTCCTCTTAAGTGTGCTCCCGCATCAGAAAATCCAATGAGTACATCAGGATAATTCACAATTTTTTGTAATGGTTCCTTTCTATGGTTTGCCATCACTGTATACCAACGGACTTTGTTTCCATGTTCTGCTACAAGGTCAAGAAAGGCTGTGACCGAATGAACTCCCTTTTCTTTGGCAACATCATCAATCGATTTTCCAATGAGCGATTTGTCTGGTGCATCCACAATTTTTGTTTCACGAAAGTTTCTATGGAAAACACGAGGTAAAAACCAATTGGTCCATTGGCGTTTGAACCAAGAACGATATTTTGGATCTTTCATCAGTTGTTTTCTTTCCAACTCATCTTCGATATGATTTGCTTTGGCCCCTGCTGCAAATTCTTCAAAAACCACTACATCCATTCCATCGGCATACAAATCAAACGGTTCTGGAAGTGCTTGGAATCGAAAGTCAGATTTAAAAATGGTATTTGTGATACGACCAATGACTCCGAGTAATTTATATAAACCTGGATCAAATTTAACATCCATTAAAGAGATGATTGTTGTTTTGAGTGGTTTACGAAAAATTCCAAAGGCTTCTTTTAAAAACATCAAAACATTAATTTTAGTAGAAACGTTCGGAACACCTTGAAAGATCTTTCCTCTTTTCCTTAATGTTTTGTTTAGGTATTGGTATTCTTTCCAATTGGCAAAAGTGGAGGGAAGTGGTCGTGACCGAAATCTGGAGCCATCCATTTTGTCCCAAATCAATGTATTGATGGAAAGTCCCATAAATCCTTGGTCTAGAGCTTCTTCTAGAATTTGGTTCATTTTCTCTAACTCTTGTTTTGTGGGAACTTCCCCTTTGGTTAGAGATCGTTCGAGTCCCATAACATGGGCTCGAATGGCGGAGTGTCCTGCAAACGAAGTGACATTCGGGCCAAGTGGCATATTGTTTAAATGTTTTTTATATTCTGCTGCGGAGTTCCAATTCTTCTTACTTTCTAGGATTGATAAAACATTCTTTCTTGGGATAGCTTCCACGCGGCTAAACATATCTGCTAAATCAACCGGGTCACCCACTGCTAAACTTAAGGAACAACTTCCCAGAGAAATGGTCGTAATTCCATGACGAACCGATTCGGAGAGATCAGGAGCCATTTCAATTTCTGCATCATAATGTGTATGAAAATCGATAAAACCTGGTGTGAGCCATAGGCCCTTTGCATCGACAACAGTTTCACCAGGCATTGGATTTAATTCGGTTTTGGAAATGGATGTTACCACTCCCTCTTTGATCCGCACATCACCTATAAAAGATGGATTTGTACTACCGTCAAAAATACGTGCCTGTTTAATGAGTGTGTCTGCCATGAATCCTCCGGAAAAACCAAACGAAATTATGGCAGATTGACAAAGTTTTGTCAATGATTCGTTAGGAATCACATGGAAGATTCTCTGGACAAAACCAATTCTTGTTCAGAGCGAAGCCGCAAATCTTGTCGCTAAATCCACTAACTCTGCTTCGGTGATCTCTCTGTTGTTCTCCTTGGAAGAAATGCTTTTGGCCGTTTCAAACAAACGATGGATTTCCGATTGAGGAATCATGATCCCTCTATTTTCTAATAAAAATTGAATGGCCCTATGGCCTGATTGGTTCGTAAAGGAAATGGTTTCGTTGTCATTTCTTCCAACAAATTCGGGGGAAAAAGTTCGGTAAGCACCTTTAGACTGTTTAATGGTCTTGGCCACTCCATCTTGATGGATTCCTGATCGGTGGGAAAAAATATCTTCCCCAATAATCGGAGTTTTTTCTCCTATTGGGATACCTGTCATTTCGGAAATACGTTTTGCCGTTGGATAGATCCTTTGAAAATTGATACCTAAGGATTCACCATTTTGATGTAAGGCAATACATGTTTCGTATAAATTCGTATTTCCTGCTCTTTCTCCCAAACCGTTCAAAGCCACTTCGATTTGTTCGGCACCCACATACACACATTCAACGGATGTTGCTGTTGCCATTCCCAAATCATTATGTGTATGTACAGAAACTTTGGCTCTATTTCCAATAAACTCTTTCATTTCCTTAACCATATTCACAAATACCATAGGTCGGTATCGTTCGACTGTATTGGGTAAGTTGATGATATCGGCACCTGCCTCAATGGCGGAAAGAAATGCTTCCTTTGTAAAAGCAAAGTTTTCTATTGCATCACCAAAATGTTCCCCGGAAAATTGGATCTCTACCTCTGGTCCCACTACGGATCTGGCAAAGGTGATTGACTTTTGGATCTTTTGAATGACTTCTTTTTCAGAAATTTTTAATACATGACGAATAGAAAAATCACTTACAGGGTAAACGATATGCATTCTTGGTTTGTTTGCATATTGAATAGCATCCCAAGTTTTAGCGATTTCAGTTTCATTGGCTCTAGATAATCCGGCAATGGGTTTACCCACTGGGGCTCGTTTGGCTAAGGTTTTACTTGCGACAAATTCTGTTTCATTAGAAGAAGGAAATCCCACTTCGATTCCATCGACGTTCAATGCGACAAGTAAGTCAAAGACTTCAATTTTTTCCTCTAAGGTCCAAGGTCTTCTTAAGGCTTGGTTTCCGTCCCGTAAGGTTACGTCTTGAATTTTAATTTGGTTTGGTTTCATGGTTCCTCCACATCCGCTGCCACTACCACCGGGAGGACCAAAAATAAAAAAAGCCCACTTCCCGGTTGGGAGTGGGCTTTGTCACACAGCACTGTCTCCCTCGATCTATAAAAGTTCGAGGAGGAGGAGCAACTGAATGTTAGCAGATAATTTCATTGTTACCTTTTAGACGAACAGTGAGGAGGAATCCTGTCAATTTTTTTTAAACGCTAACCTAGAAATTTGTACAAGAAAGATTTGGATCCCAAATCCAATGGGGATGAGTAAGGTGAAGGAAATTTGAAAACCTAAACCTATGGCAACCGTGGAGAGGATACTCGTTAGAAAAAATACCGAAAATACCAGTCCCGATACCGGTAACTCGGCCTTACCTTTGGCTAGGAAAAAAACGGCAATGGATGGTCCAAGGGTGTAGGAAAATATGGTTAAACCCATTTCCAAAATTCCTTTCTCCCAGGTTTGGATGAGAAAGTAAGGAACAAGGCTGGAAATAAAGAGAGTGAGACCAAAAAAAAGAGAGAGGGTACGTGGACTAAACCACCGGTCCATTCCCCAATCGCGAGCCCAAGTCAAAGAGAGAGAGTTGATTGTGGAACTTAATGTGGACATCGCACTGGCAAGGATTGCCGCCACAAGAATGCCTAGTAGTGGAGAGGGAACTTCTGCTACTATAAATTGGCTAAACACTTTGTCAGGTGCCATTGTTTGGCCTGAATAAAAAAGATAAAGAAGGGACCCAATACAAAGAAAAAGGATAAATTGAACTAGGACCACAATTCCACTACCAATGAGTATCTTTTGACCGGAGGCTAAATTTTTTGTGGCGATCACTCGTTGAACAAGCATTAGGTCTGTTCCGTGGGAACCAATGGAGATAAAGGCTCCACCAATCAGTGCAAATAGGATAAAGTAACTATTGTCACCGGAAGGAAGGTAATCAAAAACAAATAAATTTAACTTTTGCGATGTCTGAAGGTTTTTAATTCCTTCCCAAATAGAAATGTCTAATTTATCAACGAGTAGTCCTAATGCAAAGATCCCACCAAATATATAAATAAACCATTGGAGTACATCGGTAAAAACGATCGCACGAAACCCACCTACCACGGAATAAATGATAGTGACAATACTTAATATAGTTAAGGCAATCATCCCTAAAATTTCTGGCGAAAGATTTAGGCCCATCCTTTCTAATAAAAACGCAATCGGTAAGGAACTCACATACAATCGAATTCCATCTCCAAGAAGTCTGGAAACGGTAAATACTAAAGACAATGTTTTTTGAGGTGATTTACCAAAACGATTTCCAACATATTCGTAAACCGAAATGGTATTTCCAGAAAAGTAGGATGGCAAAAGATACAACGCAACAATGGTCCTACCAATCAAATACCCCAAAGCAATTTCTAAAAACCTGTAATCTCCTTTGAAAGATAAAGATGGAATACTTAAAAAAGTTAAGCTGGAGGTTTCTGTTGCCACAAGGGACAACAAAAGAAAAAACCAATGGATTTCTTTTTTCGCAAGGTAAAAGTCCTCTTCTTTTTGGTTAGTTTTTGCAAAGTGAAATCCAAAATAAAAAACAATGATAAAATAAAAAACAAGGACGAGCAAATCCCAAAACATAAAACCCCTTTAAGCTATGATATTCAAATTCGGATACTTTAATAACAAACGAAGTAAATCGGAACGAGTGATCATACCAATAGGTTGATTATCGTCATTTACGACAGGAATACACCCAATTCTTTCTTCCAATAGAACTTGCGTAACCCCTCTGATTTCCGAACCTGGAGATCCAGCTAACACGCGTTTCGTCATAATATCTGAAATAGGCCAGTCTCTTTCGTAGGACTTACTTTTTTCGAGAATATCCCGATCCGAAACAAAACCAACTAAAGTACCCAAATCATTTACGATGGGGAGGTGACGAATTCCTTTTTCCAACATAAAATCCAAACAATTGGCAATTGTCTCAGTAGAAGGCCGAGTGAGTGCGGGCGCCGACATAATTTCATGGAGGAAATAGACCGTTTTTTCCGTTTGTTTGGCCGTTTCCTTATAAACATCCCCTGGGGAACGGTGCAAAAAGGAGGTGGTGGAGGGATTGAGAGATTCTTCCTTTTCACCGGAAACGGGGGATGTTTTGCCCCCAGGATGGATTTTATGAACCCGATCGGCATAAGTAGCCGGTGTATTTGGCAAAATGCGCCCGTCATGTATCCAAAAGAACATAGTTATGCCCTACCTTTCCGAAAAGTTTGTCAAAAAGAACAAAAATACTTGCAAAAAACGAACAGTGGTTTTTTATCCAACCTACATTTCTGTAAAGATTCCAAAGAAAAAGGCAAAAACCCATGATTCGCAACTACGAAAACCTCTACCAAGCATTGGCCCAAGTCGCAGAAACTCTCCCAAACAAAATTTCCTTTCGGAAGAGAAAATCAGCCACTGAATTCCCTGGGATCAGTTTTGGAGATTTGAAACAGTTTGTCGACCACTTGACATTGGGTTTGATCGATCTGGGTGTGGAAGTCGGGGACAGAATCGGTTTTTTTTGTGATGCTACCGTTCATTGGTTAAGGACTGATCTTGCCATCCTGACGTCTGGAGCAGTCGTTGTTCCTCGGGGAACTGACATAGTTCGAGAAGAAATTCTTTATATCCTAAACCATTCGGAAGCCAAATACTTAGTAGTTCAAAAACCAAAAGATAAAAAACGCATCGATGATTTGTTAGGTGATCTTCCACATTTAAAACAAATTTTTATATTAGAAACAGACCAAGGTGAATTATACACAGGCGAAAATTCAATCCATTCTATTGCCGAACGAGGAAAACAGAGATGGAACGTTGACGGCAAACAAACTTTAGAAAAGCGGATAAGTCAAACTGATCCCGATGCACTTGCCACTCTCATTTATACATCAGGAACTACAGGAAATCCAAAAGGAGTGATGTTGACCCAAAAAGGTTGGATCACTGCTATTCAGAATACCATCGCTCGATTGGATATGAATGCAAATGACAATGCGGTGAGTTTACTTCCTCCTTGGCATGCCTTTGAAAGAGCGATTGAATATGCAGGTATTTTTCTAGGGATTGATTTTTTAGTTTCGAATATGTCCTCTTTAAAGGATGATCTTCGTGATTTTCGTCCTACAATATTTCCTTCTGTTCCTCGCATTTGGGAATCTGTTTACAATGGAATCATTTCCAAAGTTGCCAAAGAAGGTGGGTTTAAAGAAAAGTTATTCCATTTCTTTTTGAAAGTAGGATCTACTTGGGCCCATTATTATGCAATGTGTTTTGGATTCGAATTTGAAATTCGAAAACCAAATATCTTTATTTCTCTTTTGAAACGAACCTATGGGTTATTCGTTTTAATTTTACTTTCTCCATTTAAGTTACTCAGCGTAAAAATATTTTCTGCCATCCATAAAGCATTAGGTGGAAAAATTCGGATTTGTATCTCTGCCGGCTCTGCTCTGCCAAGTGTAGTGGATGAATTTTTATCTGCCATTGGGCTTAAAGTTTTAGAAGGTTACGGGATGACAGAAACTTCTGCAGTCGTTTCCATTCGGTCAAATTCTAAACCCACCAAAGGAACCGTAGGTGTTCCGATTGATGGATACCAAATTCGATTGAAAGATGATACTGGAAAAATCGTAACGAAAGCGGGTGCCAAAGGGACCCTTTGGATCAAATCCAAACAAATTTTAAAAGGTTACTACAAACGTCCGGAACTTAATCAAGTTGTCTTTGATGCAGATGGTTTTTTTGATACAGGGGATCTAATGTATATCTCCCATCGAAATGAATTAATTTTTGCTGGTAGATCCAAAGATACAATTGCTCTTATCGGTGGCGAAAACGTAGAACCAATCCCAATCGAAGACAAACTTCTTACGTCTGCATTCATTGACCAAGTGATGGTTGTGGGTCATGATAAAAAAACTTTAGGGGCCTTGATTGTTCCGAACTTCGAAGCAGTAGAGGCAAAAATTCCAGGAATTTCCAAGGAAAAAGCTGGGGAATGGAATCTCCATCCAAAGGTTCGGGAGTTATACCGAGCCGAAATAGCACGCATTATTTCTCGAGAAAACGGATTCAAAGGATTTGAAATGATACCAGCTAACAATTTTTATGTGGTACCTCGTCCCTTTGATCCCGATCTAGAAATGACACGAACTCTAAAAATGAAGAGAAATGTCATTTCGGATGTATTCACAAAACAAATAGAAGGAATTTACCAATGATACACCCAAAACTGAATCCCTACCTGAATGAAGAGGAAAGAAGTTTTTACAATACTGTCTTTCAATTTTCAGAAGAAAAAGTTTTCCCCTCTGCTGAAGAAAGAGATGAAAAGGAAATTTGGTCAAACGAATTATGGAAAGAGTTTAGTCAGGCCGGCTTAACAGGACTTACGATTCCTTCCGAATATGGTGGAGAAGGAGCAAGTTGTTTACTTTGTTCGATTGCAACCGATGCGTTCGCATCAGGTTCATTAGATGGTGGAATGGGCCTTTCATGGGTTGCCCATTTGGTGATTGGAACGATGCCAATTATTTTCCAAGGAACAAATGATCAAAAATCAAAATACCTCCCGAAACTTGCGACCGGAGAATGGATGGCAGGATTTGCACTGACAGAACCTGCCTCCGGATCTGATGCGGCTTCCCTTTT
This sequence comes from Leptospira bandrabouensis, assembly GCF_004770905.1. Lineage (NCBI taxonomy): Bacteria > Pseudomonadati > Spirochaetota > Leptospiria > Leptospirales > Leptospiraceae > Leptospira > Leptospira bandrabouensis. The sequence continues at coordinate 33,202 of NZ_RQHT01000006.1, forward strand.
GACAAAAGCCGAAGAAGTGGAAGGTGGATGGAAATTAAACGGTACCAAAATGTACATCACAAATGGTCCTGTCGGGCAGGTGTTTGTGGTGATGGCAAGAACTTCCGAAAAAGGAAGAGGGCCTATGGGAATTTCTGCTTTCATTGTAGAAAGTAATACTCCTGGGTTTAAAGTGAGTAAAGTTCTGAAAAAATTAGGCCATCATACATCTATGACCGCCGAACTTGTGTTCGAAGATATGGTAATTCCAAAAGAGAATCTTCTTGGACCTTTGAATACAGGGTTTATGAGAATCGGTAAAGAAACTTTGGAATGGGAAAGAACTGTATTTGTTGCTGGTCTTGCAGGAGCAATGGAGTTTTGTTTTCGTAAAGGACTTCGTTATGCGAACGAAAGAGTCCAATTTGGAAAACCGATTTCTAGTTTTTATGGGATGCGTGATATTTTAGTTCGTAACTGGGTCTATATCCAAGCAGCTAGGAGATTAATATACTGGGTTGCAGAACGAAAGGATCGAGGAGTTCCTTCTCCTTTAGAGAGTAGTTTAGGAAAACTCATTACTTCTGAAATTGCAGAAGATGTGGCTAAGGACTCCGTACAATTGTTTGGTGGATACGGGTATATGAAAGAGTATTCCGTAGAACGTTTTTACAGAGATGTCAAGTTAGGTACCATAGGTGGTGGAACTAGCGAAATTCAAAGGTCGATTATTTCTTCCTTATATTCGGGGAAAGAAAAATTCCAAAAAGAATTTTTTAGATTGGAAAACGAGACAAATCTACCAGACAAAATACAGAATGTACTTTATGACATAATTATTGCTATGGATGCAGAGCCGAATCGAAAAAAACAACAATCCGTTGAATTTGCTTTTGCAGATGTTTTGTCGATTTTTGTAATTCTCTCTCTTTCGGAACTGGATACACATAAAACGACAGAACACTATTCTTTAGAGGAAAAATTAGTGGATCGAAAGTTACTTTCGTATTATCTTGTTGGGAAATATCTTATGTCCTTCAGTAGACTATCAAACTATGTTCCTTCCGAGTTAACTCAATTGTGGAATCATTATTCTCAGTTTGGGAAATCGATTGAAGAAACAGTTCATGGTCGATTTCAATCCTTGCAGGAACTTCTATAACCGATGAAAGCCGCTGGCCGAATAGCTTTATTATATCTGTTATTCGGCTATGTTTGGATATATTTTTCGGATTATGCGATTTCACTAATATTCCAATCACCAGAGGACATTCGAGAAATTCAAAGTGTGAAGGGATGGGGATTTGTTACTATTTCTGCTTTGATCATCTTTGTACTTCTGGTGCGGGAACTACAAAGACAAAAACAAGTTTTGTTAGAGAAAATAGAATCGGATCAACTTTTCCAAGTGATTTTGGAGCGCATTGAAGATGCCGTGATTGTATTCAATTTAGATACATGGAAAATTGATTTTCTCAGCGAACAGGTCTCTCGTTTGTTTGATATACCAACCAATGAAATTTTGATCCATCCAGAATTACTGATGGAACGAGTCCATGAAGCCGACAGAGAACGGATGACTCATATTTGGATGAATCAATTACGAGAAAACCATACTGGATTATTGTATAGGATTTGCGCCAAAGATGGTCACATTAAGTGGGCATTGGAACATAGGCTCTATATTCCAGCAAGAGAGGGAAGTGCCAATAAGACGGTAGCAGTCATAACAGATATGACTAGTTATATGGAAAATCAGTCTAAACTCGAACGGTCACTCAGAGAAAATGAAACCTTACTCACTGAAGTCCACCATCGAGTCAAAAATAATTTAGCAGTTGTTATTTCCTTTTTGCAACTCCAGGTATATTCCTCTCCACCTGAAACTGCTGATATTTTGGAACAAAGCATAGTCAGAATCAAAGCAATTGCTCTTGTTCACGAAAAATTATACAGTAGCAAAAATTTATCGGGTCTTAGCTCCATTGATTATATCACAAGTCTAGTTGAAAATATAAAACTCATGTATATGAGAACAGATATCGCAATAGAATTGGATATTCAACAATTGGAATTTAATATTATAGATGCAATCCCAATGGGGTTAATGATCACAGAGATGTTAACAAATAGTTTTAGGCATGCTTTCGCTAATGGAAAAACTGATGCTTTGATAAAAATTGAATTTATTGTTACAGATAAATTTAATTACGAATTAAAATATAGAGACAACGGCATTGGTTTCCCACCTGGATTGAATTATCGAAAAGCAGAGTCTATTGGATTGTCAGTAATTTTTTCATTATGTAGCCAAATGAATGGCCGTGAAGTAGAATGTACCTCCTCCCCAAACGCAGGAGTGTTTTACCATTTTGCTTTTTCACCAAAAAAAGTAATTCCTAAGGATGATTCAAATGTATCAAAAGGGTAAAAGTTTTTTAGAAATTCAAATAGGAGATTCGGCCTCGTTTACCAAAACCATAACCGAAACAGATGTTTATTTATTTGCAGGGATTAGTGGAGATTTTAACCCACTCCATGTGGATGAAGAATATGCAAAAACAACAAGTTTTGGAACAAGGATTGCTCATGGAGGTCTTGCTGCTTCGCTTTTAGCACCTGTTCTTGGAATGAAACTTCCCGGACTTGGAACCGTTGCTTTAGAAACGACAACAAAGTTCCGTAAACCTGTTTATTTTGGAGATACAATCACTTGTTATGTGGAGGTGATAGAAAAAGTAGAAAGACTTAAAGCAGTAAGGATGAAAATTGTATGGACAAATCAAAAATCGGAAGTTGTCAGTAAAGGAGAAACTCTTGTCATTCCTCCCGGCTAAGAAATTGACCTAAAAGCCCAATTTCATCTTCTACATATTCTCGGATTTCTTCTAATTCATCTTCATCCAGAATTTCTTCTAAGATTTCCTCTCCAGTTTCGTCTTGGCTAATTCTCATGACAATGTATCCCGGTACATCGGAATCTGGGTCATCCATTTCTACATTGACAAACTGAAATTCTTGTTCTGTGGCAGGCAGGAATACTAGGTAATCATTTCCCATTTGTGAAAAAGAATAAAAAACTTCCCATTGATAACTGTTTCCTCTTTCGTCCACAAGATCGATTTCTTCTGTGACTCTACTCGGAAGGAAATCTTCTGCTTGGAAACCAAAATCGTTCGTATCCATCAGGAGAAAAACTCCTTCTCAAAGGGAAGACTATGTTTCTTTTTAAAGTTACACTCTTTACAAGCAGGCACTAAATTGGCTTTTACCGACTTTCCTCCTCGAATAAGAGGAATTAGGTGGTCCATTGTTAATTCATCTACTTTGAATTTTTTCCCGCAGTAATGACAAATTCCAGAAGAACGTTTGTTCTTCCACCAGGCACTATTTTTGAGTTCTTTGGCTTTCCTTCTTTCCCGTGCGATTTCTTCGTCGCTCACATCGGAAAAAAATGAATCGGAGGGAGATTCCGTCATGGTTTAAAAAAATCTGTTTTTTTCCCTTCGTCAAGAAAAAGATGGAGGAATGGGAAGATTGGTTTACTTAGACAATTTACGATCCTTTGCACTTTTACTCGGAATTGTGTTTCATGCTGCGATTGTTTATGCCACAGAAATAAAATATGCCATCCAAGATGAGACAAGAAGTGAGGTTTTATCCTATTTCTGTTATTGGATACATAGTTACCGTATGCCCATGTTTTATATGATTTCTGGTTTTTTTTCTGCGATGGTTTGGACGAAGAAAGGTTCCTCATTTTATTTGGAAGCTAGGTTCAAACGGGTTTTGGTTCCTACCATTTTTGGACTTATTTTTTTTGCCCCCATCCAGTATTATCTCACAGAACGAATTAAAAATCCTAATTTAGAGGTTTTGACCTTTTTGGAGTACTTTTTTACAAAAGAGCAGTTCCAACATTCTCATATTTGGTTTCTTGTAGATTTGTTTTGTTTTAGTATTCTTTATAGTTTGATTCCAAAATCATTTTTTACAGCTAAAATTTGGAATCGAATTCCTAAAGGGTTAATTCAGTATCTATTGCTTGTTAGTTTTTGTTTTCTTTTTGTATTATTTTTTCACACACAAATTTCGAAAGGGGAGTCTTATTTCGGGATTTATAAACTTACTTTTGTCTTTCAATTTTCCTTTTTTATCGCAGGCGTGTTTTGTTTTCATTGGAAAAGTATTCTTGTTCCCAAAACCAATTCCTTTCTGAAAACCTTGACCATATTTGTTTGGGCAATTTTTGTTTATTTGGTTTTTAAGGATTTAGAAATTGATGATCCACTTTGGATTAATTTTCAATATGTCAATGTTTGGATTAGATCCTTACATATTCTTTTATGGGTGATTTCTCCCTTTTTATGGACAAGTTTCCTAATCATAATCTTTCAATCGTTTGGTAACAAAGATGGAAAGTTAGGAGTTTATTTAATTGAAGCAAGTCTTCCTATTTATTTGGTCCATCATCCCATTTCCTTACTGTATGCTTATTGGGTAAGAGAGATGGAGTGGGGAATTTGGGTGAAGTTTCTTTCCCACGTAATTGTAGTGTTAGGTGTAAGTTTTTTCTTATACGAATTTTTAATCCGAAAGAGAAAACCTCTACGATTTCTCTTTGGATTAAAAAGTAATTAAGATTATGTTTTGCTTACTGCTTGGATTGCGGAAGCAACAGCGGAATCCATACTCCCTGTATGAAACGCTAAATGTTCTCCTGCAAAAAATACTCGTTCAAAAGGTTCTGCCCAAACATCTTTAATACCAAAACTACCTGGTGGAAACAAGGAAACAAATCCTGATCTGCCGGTTGTTTTTTGAAAACTATGAAAGATAAATGGGGACTCTAAGATCAATTCCAAATTTCCAACTTCTTCTAAAGAAGATGTCATTAAATTCTTTTTTTGGCGATCACTTCCTTTTTCAAATAAAGAAGCCCTATCTCCAGTAGAAATGGAGGTAACGGCTGTTACGTTTTGTCCAATGGCAGCTTCGGAAACATAAAAAGTTTCTGCAGCAGTATTCGTTGATAGAAAGAAATTGGAAAGAGAATCTTTTGATTTCACTAAACTTAAATTTTTAGAAATTTTCCCTGTCTGCATACGGAGACCTGAGTAAATTAGATCTTTTGGAAGTCCAGGTGTCCATTTGATATCAAGAACCGCAGCTGCAGGAAGAGCACAAATGATCAAACTACCTTTGATCGTTCTACCAGAAGACAAATCCACAGTGACTTGGTTTTTTTGTTGGGAAACTTTGGTTACCGTTTCGCCTAATAGAATCTCTTGGTTTCGTAATAAATTTGTCAGTTCTTTAATGATTCTTTCGGCTCCACCTCTTACTTGGAATTTGGGTTTTAGCGCCGATTGCAACGCGGAAAGATCATCTAATACCGATTCGCTGGAAATCTGGTTTAGGTCGGCACCAAGAAGGATTCGGTAGAGATCGTTCATGGAACGAATTTCTTCTTCCGTTAATCCTTGGTATCTTGCATAAGAAGAAAAATTAATTTTGTCTAACCCTTGTTTTTGTGTGTTTCCTAAAGACTTATGAAGGTCAATGACCTTATCTAAAGTTTCTATAGAAGCTGGGGATATTTTTAATAAATCGCTATTTGATTTTTGAATCGAAAAACGATCTGAAATGTTGGAAGAAACCAAATCTAAGTTAAGTTGTTTTACCAAACTTTTAATGTCAGATTGACCATCTCCAATCCACTCACCACCTAAATCTTGTAAGATTCCAAGTTCCGGATTTTCATAAGTTGCAATCCGGCCACCCAACTTTTCTCCACGTTCTATGATGGTGACATCATGGCCCGTTTGTTTTAATAAATAGGCAGAGTAGAGTCCGGATAGACCGCCACCTAAAACAATAGCTTTTTTGCCGCCGCTAGACTTTGGTTTGGTTTCAGCAATGGTAGTCGTTGTGGTTTGTCCGAATGATTTTTTAGGGAGGATTAAACCTGCCCCTAAGGTAACAGCACTTATCTTTTGTAGGAAACGTTTTCGATTCATAGAACTTTCCCCTATTTTAACATTAGAAACAAAAAAGGCTAGAAAAATTAGAAAAATACAATCTGATTACTTTGTCTTTTTAAGCGAATTGGGAGATGACTACCTTTGTTTTTTCACCATATAAAATATTTTTTTCTATACCTAATTGTTTTTTTACCTTCAGTTTTATCTGCTGAGTCAGCGATTTCCCTCCAACCCCAAATTTTTGGAAAACCCATTTGGCAGGATGTTCTTGTTTTAGAAGACAAAGACCAATCTTTTTCGCAGGAAAACATCATTCTTGGAACTTTAGATTCTCAGTTCCAAAAAATTTCTTCTCCAAATTTAGGTTTTTCTAAATCTACTTTTTGGGTCCGTTTGACTGTCAATAATCCCACCAAAGATTTGATTCGTTGGAATTTAGTATTTGATTTTCCGCTTTTGGATGAGGTTACGATTTTTGGAACAGGAATTCCTAAATCAGTTGTGAAAACTTTAGGAGACATCCATCCCTTTTCTGAAAGAAATTTAGATTATAGAAATCCAGTATTTCCTTTAGAAACGAAGGGTGAAACCACATCTGTTTATTATTTACGTATCCAATCCGAATCCACAATACCTTTAACACTGTTTATATGGACAGAACGTGAGTTTAATGACCAATTAAACAAAGAACAAATGATTTTCGGTTTTTTCTACGGGATTTTGTTTGTAATGATTGCTTATAACTTTTTTATTTATATCTTTACATACGAAAAAAGTTATCTCTTCTATTTGTTTTTTATAAGTTCCATATTTTTCTTTCACTTAATCAATAACGGATTTGCGTTTCAATATCTATGGCCGAATGCCATTTTTTGGGGAAATTATTCTCTTCCTTTTTTCATTTGTTTTGCATGTATCACGGGTCTTCTTTTTTCAGACAATTACCTGAGTTTAAAAAAACATTTGCCAAAAATATCTAAACTAATGTGGGTTTGGGCAGGGATTCTATTATTATTCTCTGGGATTCAATTTTTTTTGAGTTACCGAATCGCAATGATTACGTCGATTTTACTGACAGTGCCAACGGCACTCGTTATGGTATTTAGCGGTGCCACCACATTTTTTTCTAAGGTGAGAGCTGCTCGGTATTTTTTGATTTCTTGGACTTTTTTTCTTACGGGTGTGCTTTTGTATTCCTTAAAAAGTTTGGGTATTTTACCAGACAACCATATCACTCGTTGGACCATCCAAATTGGAACCGCTTTACAAACGATTTTGTTATCACTTGGACTTGCGGATCGGATAAACTTTTTAACGCGTAGTCTAAGAGATCATATTAGAGAATTATCTCATGCAAAATTAAAAATTGAAGAATCGGAAAAACGATTCCGTGAGATTTTTCAAGGTTCCGATGAAGTGATCCTAATGATGAACGATGATTTTGAAATCATTAATGCAAACAGAGCCCTTTCTAAGCATATGGGGTTTCGGTTGGATGATTTAAGAGGTAAAAAAATAACAGAAATTTTATACAGAGGACGTGACCAGAGTTCCGATTACAATGTTCTATATGTTAACGATAAACTAACGGACTTAAAAATGACAGGTTCTATAGTGAATTTCAAAACTGAGTTTGAACAAAAATATGTAAAAGAACCAAAAGAGATGTATTGTCGACTACAGTACATCAACTTCGATGAAACAAGAGAAGTTCTTGTCACTATGTCTTCGCAATATGAAGACACAATCATTCAACTCATCGAATCAGAGAAGGTGGAACTTTCTATGAATAATTATTTACGGAATGCAGAAATTGTCTCTCAACGAATTACTTCTCAATTGGCAAAGTATCTTTCTAATATAGAACAAACGGAAGTCCGATCCTCGATTCGTGAAATTATTATCAATGCTGTCGAACATGGAAACTTAAATATCAGTTTTGATGAAAAATCAAAAGCACTTTTGGAAGGAAACTACTTGGAATTTTTACAAAAAAGACAAGAAGATCCGCGATATAGCCAAAAACGTGTGAAAATAGAATATTCTTTTGCAAGTGAATTTGTGGCATATCGAATTACTGATGAAGGTCGTGGGTTTGATCATAAAAAACACATGGAAAAATCTTTAGAAGAAATGAACGAAGCTCATGAGCAACATGGCCGAGGAATTCTCATGACAAAATCTGTTTTTGATCGCATTGAATACAACGACCGGGGAAACCAGGTTAGTTTGATAAAATTTTTAAATAAAGTTTAGTTACGAATCCAATCCAAAACCCACCACTCATTCCATTCTTTGGAGTAGAGGAGTTTGCCGGGGAGATGGCTTTGTAATAAACCTAAAAACTGATCTTTTTTTTCTGTGATGATTCCTGAAAAAATAATTCGAGGGGCTTCAATTTTTGCCAGATGACGGATGTTTTGTGATAAAACAGCATACGTAATATTGGCAATGGCTAAATCATATTTGGTATTGGATAATTTCGGATTGTCTATCCCTGATTCTTCCACACTAAATTGAAACCCTTTTGGATATTCATTTTCGGTCCAGTTAGACCAAGCTGCTTTTACCGCATTGGGATCAATGTCCAAAGCAAAAATTTTGGAAACGCCGAATTTCGCAAGGCCAATGGATAAAATACCAGAACCGGTTCCTACATCACATGCCGATTGAAATTGAAATTCACCTTTATCATACAATTCATCCAGATACTCTAATATGAGTTTGGTGGTCTCATGGTGGCCCGTGCCAAAAGCTACTCCGGGATTAATAAAAAGTGGAATTCCACCATTTGGTTTCCAAAGTTTAACAGTTTCTGGTTCGTTTTTTTCCCAAGTGGGAATGACCCAAAGTTTTTTTCCAATTGGGAATGGTTTATAATACTCTTTGTATGCTTCTTCGTAATCACGAGTTTCAATGTTTCGTGACTCTGCATTGGAATTATCAGGTGCATTGATTTTTAAAAAGATAAGGATCTTTAATTCTTTATCAATTTCATCCGTTTGTAAATAAATCCGAATGTTGGTATTGTCTCTAATCAGGCCCTGGTCTTTTTCTTTAGGAGCCTCACCATCAAATAAAATTTCGTAATAACCTGCACATTGGAGAGTATCTAACAATTCATAAAAACTGTCAGATAATTCTTTGGGTAGATTGACTTTGAGTTCTCTATATTCCAATCTTAACCTATTTCGTCCGTATAATCCATCACAAGATACATGAGAGTTTCTTGGTCTGTTGGATTGGAATACTCATGGGAAACGTCGGCTTTAAAAAATACAGAATCTTTTGGTTCTAGTTCCACAACTTTTTCACCAACGCGTAACCGCAGTTTGCCGGAAACCACAACTAAGTTTTCAGTGGTTCCTGTTTTATGTGGTTCGGCAACTTCATGCCCGCCGGGTTTTAGAATGAGTTCATAAAATTCGGTTTTACGATTTCCAAGAAAAGGGAAAAGGGCACGGCTTGCAAAAACTTTGGAATTGGAATATAGAACTTTTGAGTTTTCCGCTTTGAGGATATGGATTCCATCTTGGTTTTTTTCCTTGAGGAGTTCAGAAAAAGGAACATTGAGTCCGTTTGCAATTTTCCACAAAACAGAAATTGTTGGAACCGATTTCCCTTGTTCGATCTGCGATAACATCGCACGGCTCACACCACAACGGTTTGCGAGTTTATCCAAGGAAAAACCTTTTGTATGACGGATGAGTTTCAGGTTTTCTTTGACGACATCTGTTATATAATCGCCAGACTCCGAAATCAATTGGTCTATTCCGTCACTCGGTTGCTCTACTTTACTTACCATTGTCCAAGCGTCCAATATAACAGAGGTACTGTCAAGAAACTAACGTTTGATCCTTTCTTTTTTCTCTCCCACCACAAAGACCGGGGGAAGTTTCAAACCTTGTGGAAATTTTTTGTGAATCTCTTTGGCAGTTCCTCGAAAACTGGTTTCGTTTGGCATCGAGATTCCGAGCGCCAGAAATATCTGACGGTCCCCAGGAAGAATCTTTGCTAAGGTTTCGAGGCAGTGTTTGGCTCGGTAAGGTGTTTCATAAAAGGCAAGGGTGATTCCAAGCCCTATGTATTGTTTCAAAGTTCTTTCCCTTTCTTTTTCATCCCTAGGTAAAAATCCCAAAAAGAGAAAGGGAGAGGTGGCAAACCCAGAGCTAGTCAAGGCAGCGACGAGGGCCGTTGGTCCGGGAGCGGAACGAACTTCCACACCCATCTCCCAAGCCAGAGGAACAAGCCATTTCCCAGGATCTTCGAGTCCGGGGCTTCCGGAATCAGAGATCATACAGGTTCTTTTGGTGGTTGCTAGTTTCATGGCGATCTCATCCATTTCTTTTTTGGATGTATGTTCGTTCACTAAATCAAAAGGTTTTGCGATCCCTAATTTCTTTAAAAAAGTAGATGTGGTCCTTTGTTCTTCCCCAATGATCCAGTCAGCTTCCTCTAACAAGGTTTTGGTGCGGGGAGGAATGTCTTCATCATTTCCTATCGAATTAGATACTAAATAAAGTCGGTTCATGTGAGCACTGGAGGAAAGGTAAAGTAGGGTTGGACGTAAATTCCCTGAGCCAAACAAGCTTTGGCAAACTCTGGGTTGTCGCGGTTGATGCCCACGGCCATCTGTTTGGCCCGGCAAAGCATCGGGTAATCGTTAAAGGAATCGCCAAAGGCAAGATCGGGATACACACCAATTCTTTCTTCTATGGCTTTTACTTTTCCTTCTCCATAAGTATAAGGTTCAATGAGTTTGTGAGAAAATTTTCCATTTTCACCTAATACTTGTCTCATGCCAATGACTTTGGATTCTTCCACGGGGAAAAGGTGGGAAATGGCTGCAATCCCAGGTTCAGGTGATGCGGTCACAATGTACACATTCCACTGGTGGTGGTATAAATATGCGATCAGGTCTTTCATTTCCACTTGGGGAAAAACACCTGAATCTTTGTCGTGGATATAAACTCGATCCCAAGCCCTTCTCGAAACTTCATAGTATTCTTCTAGGTTCATTCCTTGGAAAATAAAACTAGTCCAACGGTATCCTCTTTCGATTCCGTATTCTTTGAGTTGGTAGGAATATTCTTCCCAAATCAAACTTTCCTTCTCTGGGATACTCAGTTTGGTATGGTCTTTCCAAAGATCTTTATCCCGAAAAAATTCCGATAAATCTTTTGGTACAAATACAAGTCCGTCATGGAGGAGTTCTTCCATGATTTTTTCACCGAAGTCGTTACGAATGAGTGTGTTGTCGAAATCAAAACAGGCAATGCCTGGTGCTTTAGGTATGATGGTTGTCAGACAGTCGAAAATCTCGTCCGTCCAACTGTTCTTTGTCAGGTTAGTCACTAATACTTAGTCTGCAAATCCAACGATGCTTGTGGCAACTCCTTCTTCATAGGGAGTAAGAAAGTTTTCTGGATTGAGATACACATTATGAAATCGAACTTCAAAGTGAACATGAGGACCTGTGGACTTTCCTGTATTTCCAGAAAAAGCAATGATTTGTCCTTTGCGAACCACGTCCCCAGGTTTTACAAGTAACTCTTGGTTGTGGCCATACACAGTATGGAAATGGTTCATGTCATGGTGATAAATTTTGACGGCAAGGCCGTAGTCTCCACTGCGACCTGCTTCTTCTACCACACCATCAGCAGCAGCAAGGACGATGGAATTTTTAGGAATGGCAATGTCAAGGCCTGTATGCCAGGTGTTCCAACGCCTTCCAATCCGAGAAGAGATCCGGGATTTATGGTTGGGTAGTACTGGCCAAATAAACTGATCAATCGGAGATTCGACTGTTTCTCGGAAGAGTTCTTTTTCTTGGAGTCCCCGCATATATTCTGCGGAATAAGGAAAGAAAATGGATCGTTTTAAACGAGCTAGGTCCGTCTCTTTTAGGTTATTGATTTCCATAACCTCTTGGGCCAGGATTCCAAACTCGGAAGCCTTTTCGAGAAGGCTTTTTTTCTCCGCATTTAGGTCTACCCAAAGACCCCACTGCTCATTGTAACGTTGGAAGACATGGTTGTCCAAAAATACAGGACCATTTTTTTGCTTCTGGTAGGCCGCATAGGCGGAATAGGTCACTACAAACAGGATTAGGACAAGTATGATATAGTAACTTCGGTTGCGCTTCATCTCATTTCGCCTCAAAAACTCTGGTGCAATGCCAAATTCTCACGGGGGCCCGTCTGGTCAAGGGGAACGAACGGGGAAATCCGCCCTATTCATGGCATTTATGTGACATAACACTGAGAGTGTTTTTCCGGTCACGCGTTTTTATCGTTATGGGTTGATTAGAGAACGGTGTTTTAGGGAGACTCTCACCCTTCGCCCAGTTCTATTTTCGGGGAAGGGTGGAAATGGATTGGTTCGTTGTGAAAAGAAAAGTCAGGCAGCCTGAGGTTTCTGTCCACTGGTGCGGTAAAGATAGATTCCTGCCACAAGTAGGCAAACAATCCCAATTGCATAGTAGGTCCAACTTACATCAAAGTAAGCTATCACAAGAAATCCAAAGAGGAGCCTTGTGATTTCCATGGCTCCCGCCCAAGATTTTCCTTCGATCAGAGCATTGATGGCAACAAGCGAAAGTGTGACCCAAATCGTGACGAGCACTTGGGAAACAAATGAGAATTTTGCTACAAATAATAGGAAAGCAAAGGCCAAAAGTAGAACTAATACAAACCAAGTAGTTGTGTAGGTTCTTACTTCTGGTCCGGGTTTGGGATCATACTTATGGAAAGTTTCGGGACGAACCTCTGGGATGGGTAAAAATCCAGCGGGTTTGGTTCCCTCTCTCGGATACCAACCGGGTGGTTTGAAAAACACCTTTATTTTATCTAAGAAATAAGGGGCACTGGCTGCCTGTTTGATGAGTTCCCAGTAGTAATGAAAATTAGCGTAAACGGGGTTGAAACTACGTAGGGGCTTCACAGTTCCATACACACAAGGTTCTGTTTCTGCTTGGAAGGTTCCAAACATCCGATCAAAGATGATAAAAATGCCACCGTGGTTTTTATCAATATAGATGGGGTTAATGGCATGGTGCACCCTGTGGTGGGAAGGAGTGGATAGAATGTATTCTCCAATTTTTCCAATTTTACCCACAGCTTTTGTATGTACCCAAAATTGGTAGATCAGGTTGATTTGTCCGCTGGCAAGATACATCCAAGGATGGAAACCAATCAGGGCTAAAGGAACATAGAAGATCCAGGAAATTATTCCCCCGAGTCCTGTTTGGCGGAGGGCCACTACAAGGTTGTACTCTTCGCTATGGTGGTGGATGACATGTCCTGCCCAAAGGATATTGACCTCATGGGCCAAACGGTGGGACCAGTAATAACAAAAGTCTTGGCCTACGATACAAAGGATCCAAGCCCAAGGGTTGGTCATGGCAAATTCAAAAATTCGAAAGTGTTCGTAGATATAAAAATAAGCAAAAAGTCCGATTCCTTTTTGGAAAAGTCCCCAGATTTGAGAAATGATTCCCGTACTTAAGTCGGCAATGGAGTCGTTTAACCGGTAGAGGTCTTTGTTTTTGCGGTAGCCAATGTAAACTTCAATCCCTATGAGAAGGAAGAATACGGGGATGGCATAGGTAACAATGGGCGGAGGTGTGAAATTCTCGAACATGGCGGTGCTAATTTTGCCATCATTTTGACAAATGGTCAAGCAAATGTTGACCCAGGGTCAGAAATTGTTCACGGTTCAATTCTTCGGGCCTTGCTGTGGGTGGAATTTCGGCAGATTGGATGGCTTTTCCGAGTGCCTCGCGAAAGAGAGGATCTTCTGAAAAAGGAGATTCTCTGAGACTTACCTGAATTTGTTTTCGTTTCCCCCAAAACAAAGTGCGGAGCATTCGAGACCAGAGTTCTACCTCAGTTTGGTTTTTGAGTTTCCACTGGTTCTCTTTTGATTCTTTTTTGGGTGAAAGTAAAATCAGTGCCGAGTGGATTTTGGGAATGGGAAAAAAACAGTTTTTATGAACTGTCTTCAGATACTTCACATCGCAAAACGCAGAGAGAAAAACAGATAAGGAAGAGGTTTCTTTGACAAGGCGTTCGGCAAATTCCTTTTGCACCATAAAAATTCCCCCTTGAAAATTTCTACAGTGGATGACAAGGGTATTGATGATTTCAGTCGTTAGGTGGTAAGGTAAATTTCCAAACACAAACACCTTTTCCTCATAGATATGATGGAGGTTTTCTAAAGCATCTCCTTCGTATAAGGAAGCTTTGGGGAACTGAGGTAAGATTTCATCCTTAGCCAATTGGATATAAGCAAAATCGATTTCGAATAAAAAGGTTTTTTTGTCCAAACTAAGAACGGGATAAGTGAGAGTCCCAAGGCCAATCCCAATTTCTGCAAGAACGATTGAATCGTCATTTAATAGTGGTTCGGCGGACTTAACGATAAAATCGACTATGTTTTGGTCAATGAGGAAGTTTTGCCCAAATTTCTTTTGAGCCCGAATGCCTTTGGCCTCAAAGAAGGTTTGGATTTGGGATATAGTCGCGTAAGGGGATTTCAAAAGTTTCCTCAACGAGTATCATTTTCCAGGCAGTCGAAATCCCAAGTAGTTTTTGATACTGAATCCATTCTTTCGCATCCTTTTTTTTCCAAGGAGGAAAGTCCAAAAGGAGAATTCCCTTCCAGTGGGGGTTTGTTTTCGATCTATCTGCCAGTTTGATTTGTTTTAAAAATCGTTCTACTTCCTTGGGATTCCCATCAAACCGGATGATCGAATAAAATGGGTTCATATTGGCACCAAGGATCTCCGTTTTTATGGGTTTTATCGGCAGTTGGAATTGGGAGATCCATTCCGTTGTCGATTCAGTCCCATGCCAATAAACATCCGTTATCTTATGTTTTCGAACCAAAGATAGAATATTGGCCAAACAAGATTCGGATTCAAAAGAAATTTTCTGGGGTGGGGGTAAGCCTGGCGTTGGATCTGAAATTTTTTTAGAATAACAATTACCAAAGAGATACAAATGGTCACCGTTTCGGATAGAAAAATTTCCTTTCCTTTTATGGGTGAGGAAAGAAGGTAAATTGGGTCGCGGATAAAAATAGGAAACACTCAAAAATAAAATTGGGAAAAGATAAAGGGGATGTTTTAGGTAAGGAGATTGAAGGAATCGAATTTTAGGATAAAGATAGAAAACTAACGTTAGAATGGCGGAAAGAATACAGAGCTCTAAGGGAACATGGGTCCAAGTTTTATAGGCTCTTGCTAAATTTCCTAATGTATGAAAAATTTTTAAAAAAAGGGAAAGTTCAAAAGAAGCAGGAACCCAAATCCAGGAAATGATTTGGTCTTCTAAAAACTTTGGGACTAAGGACTGTATAAAAAAGGTAAAATAAATTGTGGGCAAAAGGATACCAGCGAAGGGAACCAAAAGAAAGTTGATCCAAATACCTCCAAAGGAAAAAGACCGAAAATAATAAACCAAAACAGGAAAACTACAAAGAGAACAAGCAACTGTTAAGTGAAGATTTTCTTTTAGAAGAGATTTTGATTTAGGAATCAAAATTTGATCCAAACTAGGTTTTAGAAAAAAAATTCCAAAAACGGCTCCAAAGGATAATAAAAATCCAATACTTAAAAAATCATAAAATAAAAAGAATGCAATGAATGCGGAAGAAACAACAAGTAAGTCTGCGGGTCCTATTTTTCTAAAAAATAGAGAAGCTAGAAGAGATAAAAAAACAAATAGATAAGCCCGTAAAAAGGAAACAGGAAAGTCGAGGACATACAAATATAAAAATCCAACACCTAACGAAAGTAGTAATGAAATCCATTTTCTGTTTCGAAAACAAAGGTTTCCCAAAAATTGTAAGGAGGCGATAAAAATTCCTAAATGGAGACCAGAAGCCGCAAACAAATGTAGGATACCAGATTCTTTACTTAAGTCCTTAAAACTTCCTGGAATTTCTTTGGTAGAGCCTGTGACAAATCCCATCACAATTCGTGATTCAAATACTGTGAGTGGAGATTTTTTGATTTGGGTTTCAAGATAAGAACGAAAGAGAGGATGGATTGTTTTGATCCTTGGTCCAGAATGTAAGTTCCCAAATAATAAAAACAAAATCGATGCCAAAAGAAAAAGATAAACCTTTTTATCAATTTTAGTGGGCAATGTTTTTGGGATAAACGTATAAAGGACAAATAAAAACAGAGATAGGCTGAGTAAGAAGGAATGAGAGCCGGGGTACCCAAACAGGAGTTTCAAAAGAAACGCAGTGCCACAAATTCCCAAACAGAACCAACTAAAATCTGCCCTTGGGAGAAGATAGATTTCCTGCTTCATGCAGGAATTAGGTAAAAATGAAACTGTTTTGGTTCTTTCGATTTTTAAAAAGGATAGATGCCTAAAACTTTTCGAATGTCTTCGATTTTAGTCTGGGCTACCATCTTTGCTTTTTCCTTTCCCTCTTTTAGAACTTGGTGCACATAATCTAAGTTTTGTGAAAGTTCTTCTCGTTTTTCGCGGTAAGGTGCAAAGTGAGCTAAAATGGATTCCAAAAGATCTTTTTTGAGATCACCGTAGCCGGCTCCACCACGTTTGTATTTTTGAATTTGTAATTCTTTTTCATTCGGGGAAAGAAAAAGCGAATGAATTTGAAAGATAACGGAGGTTTCTGGGTCCTTTGGCTCTTCGACGGCCTTAGAATCACTCACAATAGACATCACTTTCTTTTTGATCTCTTTTTCGGTTCCAAAGAAGTCGATCGTGTTTTTATAGGATTTGGACATTTTGGCTCCGTCCACGCCAGGGACTGTCGCCGTATTTTCGTCGATATCTGGTTCCGGAATGGTAAGAACCGAACCAAATTGGGAATTGAATCGTTCGGCAATATCACGTGCAAATTCCAAATGTTGTTTTTGGTCTTTGCCTACGGGAACTTTTTCTGCCGAAAATAACAAAATATCACTAGCCATAAGGATTGGGTAAGTAAAGAGTCCTGCCCCAGGAACAAAACCTTTTGCTACTTTGTCTTTAAAAGAATGTGCCAATTGTAATTGAGAAACCGTGATGGATTGAGATAAATACCAAGTAAGTTCTGTGACTTCGGGAACATCACTTTGCACCCAAAAAACAGTTTTTTGTGGATCTACACCTAGCGCTAGTAAGTCGATTGCGCATTCTAAAGTAAAGTTTTTTAATTCTTCTTTGGATCGGAAGGTTGTCAGTGCATGTAAGTTAGCAATAAAAAGAAATAATTCTTCTTTGGATTGGTAATCTAAGATTTTTTTAATCGCAGAAAAATAATTTCCTAAGTGAAGTTTTCCTGAAGGTTGTAAACCAGTAAGGACTCTCATGTATCTCCTTCCGTCTCGGAACTGTTCATTGTTTCTGAATCACCTTGGTTTTCGGAAGATCCGGAATTTCCACCGTTGCCACCGGCTTCTTTGTGAAAACTGGAGTAGGTTAACCTTTCGTATTCTTTATTCAATTTGATGAGTTCTTGTTCGATTTTTCGGTGCGCCGTGAGTTTGGAAGTGGTTGCCGGATCTTTGAAAATCACTGCATAGTTATAAAGATATTTCGTGAATTGAATGAATACATCTTCTACTTTCATCCCATTGATTCTTTCTTTGGCCACTACAGTTTTGTCATAGTGAGGAATGAATCTTTGTGCAATTTTTACTTCTTCGATGACTTTATCTTTTGTAGATACGATTTTATCGTTCACTTTCCCTTTGGATTCAGTGACTTTTGCCATTAAATGGTTTTCCACAATGATATTGAGTTTGCCTGCAAAACTTCCGAAGAATTCTGATGCTTCTTGTAAAGCTTGCACAATCGGCCCTGCGATTTGATCATTGGCAGCATTGCCTGTACTAAAATCCATTCCATACTGTTGGAAACTATATTGAAAACTAGGGAATTTTTTATTGAAGTTATCGATAGTTCGAACGAGTGAATTGAGTTGGTCAATTTCGTTTCTAAAAAGGCCAGGTTGAATGATTAAAAGTTCTTGGTTTTGGTTTTTGTCACCTAACCTAACATATCCTTCAATGATGTTGATATAAACTGTTTGTAAGTCTCGAAGTAAAAGATAAACAAGTCTATGTGGTTGGGATTTATAACTATTTTTGACTGTTTGGCTTTTTGCCGATTCCGGCATATGGTGTGCCATAAAATCATCCACAACAGCATTTAAAAAATCAAAACTGATTTTTCCTTTGTCGTCGATGGTGAAATAACGAGACCTTAGGTTTTGCAATTCTTCTTTTTTAAAGGTTCTTGTATTGATATCGTCAGAAATTTTGGCAACAGTGATTTCTACTTCTTTTTGAATTTCCCGTGCCGCTTGGAATTTATGTTCTTGGATGGGAGGAACTCTTAAATCCGCGACAATCTCTGGCCATGTGAACATTTTCTTTTTCGCTACTATATAAAAAGCTGTAATAGCTTCCGATAACTTTGGCCTATTATTTTCTAAATTGAGAGCATAATTCACACCTTCCATGATTTTACCTAGTTTAGGTGTGAGCTTTTCATCCATTTTTACAATGTCAGGAAGGTTAGAAAGGATGATATCGTTTGCATCACTTCTTTGTAAAAACCTAACATAAAACATCTGCATCTTTAGAGAACGTTCTAAAAATATATCAGCAGAAATTTTGTCCAAAATTAGAGCATCAAGTGAGGCAAAGGCATTATAGAATTTATTAAAGTTATTAATGATATTATAAACTAGGGGAGTCCAAATCCTCCAACCTTGTTGTTCCGAAACTCGAAGTGCTTGGATAGTAGGAATAAGGACATCTTCTTTCATACCACGAAAGAGTTTTTCCACATTATTGGAAATTGTTGGGTTCCTTCCAAAAAGTCCTAAGTCTATGGTACCTGTATCTTTTCCAAATTTGCTTATAGAATTATTAACACTGCCAGCACCACCACCAAATAAACCTGCAAGTAATCCACCACCTTGTCTTTGTTCGATGACTCTTTTTTTAGCTGGATTTTGTTTTTGTTTGGCACTTTCGATAGTGACTAAATCGCTAGATCGTTTTGGTTTTGGTTCGGGCGTATTTGTGCGAGAAACGACTTCTCTTCTTGGTTGTTCTCTTTCGGGAAGTCCACGATCACGACCATCTTCTTTTTTCGGTTTATTTTTTGCTTCGTAATCTTCATCCACTTTTCGAATGAGATCAATACGAATGAAAACATCGTTGGATTTTAAAATGGCTTCATCGATGAGTTGTTGGTGTTCCGGCGTACGTGTTTTACGATATAAGTCGGCAAATACACGGTGTGCTTCTGTACGAGAGACCGGGGTCACAATTACTCCTTTTGGTTGAGAGGGTTCTCAACAATTTGTGAGCTTGTGGGGGGTTGGAAGTTAAAAAGCGAGGTTCCGAGACCAATATTAGTAGCGATGCCTGAAAAGGCCACTTCAGTGATTTCTTCGTCGGAACGTTTCATTTTGAGTACACGGGGTAGGTCGTTTTCGGAAACAACCAGGATTATTTCATTATACCTTTTAGTATTGGATGTAAGACGAAAAGTTCTGCCACTTACTGACACATTTTCGTATCCGGAAAGTAGGCCGCCAAGTCCACCGGAAACACCTTTCAAGTCTTGTTTCCCAGCAATCGAGGAATCTGGATTATAGAACCATAAAATTCGGCCATTGGAAGAAATAATCCTTCCGTCACTAAAACGGACATGGAGTTGGCCTGGGCTTTTGTAGGAAACGACACCTGTCAGTCCACCATTGACGGTTACTGAGGCACGAAAACTTTCAAGGGAATTCATTTTGCCGATAACGGCGTTTAGACGATCTCTTCCTTCCTCTGCCCAAAGGAGACCCGTTTGGACAGAGAAAAAGAGAACTATCGATAATTTGGGAAGGAAATTCCTCAAAGTTTGATAGTTTGTATTGGGATTAACCCAATACTTTTTTGAACTCAGAAGTAAGTGCAGGTACTACTTCAAACAAGTCGGCTACAACACCGTAAGTTGCTACTTTGAAAATAGGAGCATCTCCATCTTTGTTGATGGCAACGATGTATTTGGAAGATCCCATCCCTGCTAAGTGTTGGATCGCTCCGGAAATACCACAAGCGATGTAACAGTTAGGGGAGACAGTTTTACCTGTTTGACCTACTTGGTGTGAGTGAGAAATCCATCCAGCATCCACAGTCGCACGGGAAGCACCAAGTGCTGCACCAAGAGTGTCAGCTAAGTCTTGGATGATCGGCCAGTTTTCTGGTCCTTTGATTCCGCGTCCGCCAGATACAATGATAGAAGCATCAGCAAGTTGTACTTTGTTTCCACCAGAAAGATCTTTAGAGATAGATTTTGTTCTTACTTCTCCAGCAGAAGCTCCTGATTTCTCTACAGCACCCGCTCCGTCTTTTGGAGTTACTTCTTGGGAGTTAGCACGTACTGTAAACATTTGGATTTCAGAGGAAACCTTAAAGTTTGCGTAAGCTTTACCAGAGTAAATTGGTTTTTTAGCTACCACTTTACCACCGTCAACAGAAAGACCTACTGCATCCGCAACGATTCCCGCATTTGCTTTGATCGCTACTCTTGCAGAGTATTCTTTTCCTTGTGCGGAATGTGGCATTAAAACCACCGCTGGTTTTTTCTCTTGGATGATGGCAAAAATTCCATTTGCATAACCTTCAGGAGAAAATTCACCAAGGTTGGCACCAATCACTGCATCAGCACCAACTGCTTTCAAATCACCAGCGAACGCATCTACGTTGTCAGTGATAAGAACTGTATGAACTTTACCACCGATTGCATCCGCAATTTTGCGGCCAGCAGAGGTAAGTTCTT
This sequence comes from Leptospira bandrabouensis, assembly GCF_004770905.1. Classification (NCBI taxonomy): domain Bacteria; kingdom Pseudomonadati; phylum Spirochaetota; class Leptospiria; order Leptospirales; family Leptospiraceae; genus Leptospira; species Leptospira bandrabouensis. The sequence goes on from NZ_RQHT01000006.1 coordinate 53,978, forward strand.
TTGAGATTTTTTTAAGTTCGCCGTTTTTTAATTCACCAACTACTAAAACATCAGCCATGTTCGTCTCCTTAGATGACCTTCGCTTCTTCGCGAAGAGCTTTTACAAGTTGAGATGCAAAACCTTGTGCATCTGCCGCTTCCAGTTTTCGACCAGCGATACGTGGAGGAGGTGGCTCGAGAGATACTACTTCGAGTTTAGATCCAGTGGCACCGAGTTCTTCTGGTTTTTTCACATCTACTGGTTTTTTCTTCGCAGACATGATTCCTTTTAAACTTGGGTATCTAGGTTCGTTTAATCCTTTTTGCGCAGTCACTGCTAGAGGAGCAGAAGTTTCAACGACTTCAGTTCCACCTTCGATTTCGCGAGTTGCCGTAACTTTTTTACCGTCGAACTCAAGTTTGAGGGCCATAGCTACGTGAGGAACATTCAATCTCTCTGCAATTTGCACGACTACTTGTGAGCTGTCAGTATCGATGGATTGACGACCACCAATCACTACATCTGCATTTTCAGCTTTGATGAGGTTTGCAAGAAGTTCAGAAGTGTATGTAGAATCAAAAGTTACGTAGTCATCCACTTTCACATGAATGGCTCTGTCTACACCCATTGCGTAGGCAGTGCGAAGTGCTTCTACGGCACGATCCGGGCCGAGGGACACTGCGATGACTTCTCCACCGCTTTTTTCACGAATTCTGATTCCCTCTTCGATTGCAAATTCATCATAAGGAGAGATGATCCATTTTACGCCAGCTTCGTTGATCGATTTTTCACCGACCTTGATATTGGTTTCCGTATCCGGAACCTGCTTTACTAGAACAACAATTTTCATTCCTTAACCCCGTTTTCGTGGATTACCTTAGACCAGAAAACGAGAGGGAAGTCATAAGGGAAGTAATTTATTCTCTAAAGAAGCTGTATTTGCTCCAATTATAGGCCCAAATGATCCAAACAATGACAACAAGGACGTTGGCGTCGGTGCGGAGAAAGAAGGAAAAACCCAAGGTGAGTGGGAATAGGAGGAAGAGGACAAAACTAGCGAGAAGGACCAAATTCGGAGTGGATTTCCAGTCCTTTGTGGCCTCTTGGATTTGTACTAAGATATTTTTCTCAAGGTGAGCCTCCAGTTTCCGAAATCGAAAGGCATAAACTAGGACCAAGAGGAAAAGTATGAAAGAATGTACGATGAGTAACCACATAAACCCACCCTAATTTTTACAGAAGCAGGGAGAAGAAAAAAAAGATCTGGGGAACAAACATCGGAATGTAAGAAAGTTCGCAAAGGGACTTAATCGGAAAACCCTTAGCTCCCCTAAATTGACAACCAACCAACCAAAGATAGGAAAGGCCCATCCCCCAAAGAGATTCTCCAGAGAGATTTTGGAAAATCGCCATCCAAAGTAGAATACAAAAACCTGTTCCGAGAAGACCAAAGACAAAGTAGTTTAGTTTTTGGGGTTGGATCCATTGGGTGAGTGTAAAGGTCTTTTGGGACCTGTCAAACTCTCGATCGATATTGTAGGTGAGTAGGACGTTTGCAAAAACATGAAGAAAAAAAATCAAAACCATTAGGCCTTTCTCACCAAACGAAGAGAAGGGGAGAAAAATTCCGTAAGTATAGTATCCTGATACCAAAATTTCTTTGGGGATGGGTGAGAGTTTCGTTACAATTAAAACTAAAAAAAAGAGAAAGGATAGGAAAAAAAGATATTGGTTTTGGATAAAATCAAATTCAGCGGTGATTCCGAGGTATAGAGATAAAACGAAAGCAAGAATTAGGAAGCTAACGATAGTAAAACGATGTTTTAAAAAGAATAGACCTCTTTCCGAAAGAGGTTCTTTCTCTCTGTATGCATCCCATAAATGGTCCGCCAAATACAGTGCCCAAACAGAACTTAGGTAAAAGAGAAACAGTGTGGGGCGGATGGTTTCTTTTAAATAAAAGGAAAAAAAAGAAAGATTGGCAATGAGGGAAATGAATACATCCAAAGCTAAAAAGGATATTAGTTTTCCGATGGGATTCAAAAACCCTTTTGGGAACATCATTCAAAAATAACGAATGGATTCTAGTTTGGCAAAGAGAAAATTCCCTTGCCAGTAAAACTTTCAGTGATGGAATGTCTGCCTATGTTCCACTCCCTAGTCAAAGCCGTTCGCTCTGTATACTGCATTCGAGACCAGTTCCCCAAGTATATGTCGGAACTCCTCTCCCAAGAAGAACAAATGGGTGCTTTATTTGCAGTTCGGTTTCGGTATGTGATTGGACTTGCTCTTGTTGCCAGTGCGGTAGCCAATCTCAGTAATACCGATTCTGTGTATGGATATTTAGTTAACTATGTAGCCATTACATTATATTTTATTAATACCTTTGTTCATGCTCAAATTCTTAAAAAAAGTAAAGGGCATTGGAGAACAAAGTATGATTATATTAGTTTGTTTATCGATAACTTACTTGTGACAGTTACCATTTTTAATTGGTACATTTTAAAAGGTGATGGAAACCCAAATTTCCTTGTCAAAACTCCTTTGGTTGTATTTTATCTTTTGCCTTTGTCTTTGAGTTTATTCCAATACCGGTTTTCACTGGTTAATTTTTCCTTTGTTTGTTTTTTATTCAGTTATTATGGATTTCTTTTTTATGCATTACTCGATAAAAATTCAGTAAGTAGTTTTGATTGGCACCAGTATGTTCTGGGTGACCATATCATTTTGTCAGATGCAATGGTGACAAAACCGACTGTGTATCTAGTTTTAGTGTTTGCGATTTCCTATGCCATTTTTCGTAGCCTTAGGATGTTATTAAAGTTTGCGGCTGCTGAATCACAAAAAACAACTTTATCACGTTATTTTTCCCCTGACTTAGTTTCTGAAATTGTGTCCGAACCGGAAGTAATTGCAAAAGGCAAACGACAAAAAGTAACAGTTCTCTTTAGCGACATTCGAGGATTCACTCAGTTTTCAGAGCCAATGGACCCGGAATCCCTTTCTATTTTTTTAACTGAATTTCGCCGCCGTATGGTGAGGGCTATCTTTCAATATGGTGGTAGTTTGGATAAATTTATTGGTGATGCGGTGATGGCTACTTTTGGTACTCCTTCGCCATCAGAGAATCCAGGAGAAGATTCAAAAAATGCGGTCCTTGCCGCCAAGGCTATGTTAGATGAATTAAATACTTGGAATTTAGAACGAAAAAAAAATGGGGAATCTGAAATCAAAATTGGAATCGGAATTCATACAGGTGAGGTTTTTTGTGGAAGCATTGGATCAGAAGAGAGAATGGAATATACTGTGATTGGAGATACAGTGAATACCGCCTCTCGCATTGAGTCAGCCTGTAAAGACTTAGGTGTTACTTTTTTAATTTCAGAAGCGGTTTGGTTAGAGATAAGTTCTCCAACCGGTTGGGATAAAAAAGCAGATGTGACTCTTTCGGGTAGAGAACAAAAAATCCATCTCTATGCACCAAGCAGGCCTTAGGAGGCCATGTTGATTTTGTAAACTGCTTCGTGCAGGGCAGGGTTGAGTTCTGGATCAATGATATAAATGACCCGAGAGGTTCCTGCTTGTAAGGCCAAATCCATAATGGCTTTTCTGCGATCGATTTTAATGCTATGTAAATCAAAATCAGCAATTTTGAATTTGTTTCCTTTTTGAAACACTGGATTGATACTACAAATCCTTTGGAGTTTGGGTCTGGTTTGATAACGACCTACATCCAAAACAATACAAATATCAAAGTGGGCACGTCTTTCCGAATCGACAGAAGCGGTAATGACAAAGTCACCAAAGTTCACAATGTTTTCGTTATTTGTGAGAGAACTTCCCACATAATCCAAAAGATGTCTGATGTTTTTATTACTATAAGAGAAAAACGAATCGTTTAGAATCATCTTGAGAGCGGTAGAAGATTTGAAAGCTGGTCTCCAAGGTTGGTTCGAGGTGAGGGAGGCATATTCGCTGGCAAGCGATAGGATGGCAATGTCTTCTTCGAAACTAGCAGAAGTTACATTGTTTTCTTGTAAATGGAGTTGGAGTTCGATGTCTTGTGTGATTCGTTCTTTTCCGACTTCTTTACTATATTTGTCACGGACTGACATGAGTTTGGTGAAAAGGGATCTGGGATCGGGAAAATTATTATTCACTCCATTCCCACGATAAGGTCTATGGTGATTCAAAATTAAAGTGCGAACGTGAGAATCAATTTCTGGTGCAGGCAGTGTCATCAAATAACTGATGATAGGGTGTTGTTGGACAACCGCATATTCCTCTTTTGTGAGTTTAGGATTGTTTTTAATGTCGAGTCTAGAATATCCAACATCTGCTAAATAACTTGCCATCATAAGACTCAAATGGTCTTTTTTATTGGATTCTTCTTTGCCTTCGTTTACAATTTTTTTTGTACGAACTTTCATTCCCATCGCCACCACAGTCCGTTTGGTCATGAGTTCGGATTCAACAGAAACTCCAGCAACGCCAAGGATTTCCAAAATATTAAAAATTCCCAGTTCGTAGTCGGGATTACTAGTAAAGTCTGTCAGAAGTTCATTGACCGAGTTTTGTACAAACACGGCCTGTTCTGAGGAAAAAGATGTTTTGCGAAGGTCTTCGATGAGGGCTTGGGACTGTTTGGCAAACCTAGCTGTTTTTTCTTGGTCAAATAATTTTGTAGTTCTACCTGGCTCTAAAAAAGGGGCACCATTAGGATTTTGTTTTGTTTTTTTTAGCTCAGAGATGAGAAAATAAACCCCTTGCATTTCAAACTTTAGGAGTTTTCCGAAATCTGCTTCGCTCGGATTTCTTTTTTTGTGAATTAGAATTTGTCCGTCTTTATTATAAAGATCGAGAGGGATGTTGTTGTTTTTGCGGAAACTATTTAAAGACTCTTCGGTTAACTCAAATTTGGCGAGCTTATCTCTTGGTACTATGTTTGTATCGTTAGTGCTCATGTTAATTTTTGCTTATATGACGAAACTTATTTCCAGATATAATGGTGACATTTGAATCGAATCGATAAAAAGTAAATCATTCCTTATATTTTCTTATGACTTTTTGATACATAGGAATTTCCTCTTAGGATATTTACTAGTCTATGGTAGTGATTCTATTCGGTGTTGATGAATTTGTTTTATCTTAACATCAGTTGTGTCAATGTTTCTATAGAAATTAACCTCTGTTAGTGGTTTCATCATTTCTTTTTCCCAATCCTATTTTTGATTTCGTTAAAACTGTTCGTTTTTGTAGCGAATTCAATCTTACTTAGGCAATTCCCACTTTGTTTTTTCGTTTACAAGTTTAGGAAAAGTCCGAAAGAATTATCTCCATGAGTACGCTTTCGACAAAAAAATCATCTCTCGATTTATTTAATCCTACAGAAGACCACCTAGCCCTGCGAGAGTCTGTGGCATCCTTTGCAGAACGTGAAATGGACGAACAAGCCAAGGAAAACGATGAAAAAGAAACATTCAATACCTTGTTATTCAAACGTCTAGGTTCTGAACTGGGAATTTTTGGAATCACGGTACCGGAAGCAGATGGTGGGCATGGACTCGATCCACTTGCTTCTGTCATCATCCATGAAGAGATGTCTAGGTTTGATCCTGGATTTACTTTGTCTTATTTGGCTCATGAAGTTCTTTTTGTTAATAATTTTTACTATAGCTCGAACCCAACTCAGAGAAGTCGTTATTTGAGTAAGGTCATCACCGGCGAATGGATTGGCGGTATGGGAATGACAGAACCCGGAGCCGGAACTGATGTTCTTGGGATGACCACACATGCTGTGAAAAAAGGTGATCGTTATATCATCAATGGGGTCAAACAATACATTACGAACGGTTCCATTGGTCAGGTTTTTGTACTTTATACCAAGTTAGATAAATTAGGTAAAAAAATGACCTCCTTTGTGATTGAATCGTCTTACAAAGGTTTTTCGGTCGGAAAAAAAGAAGAAAAGATGGGAATGCGTTCTTCTCCTACAACACAACTAGTCTTTGAGGATATGGAAGTTCCTGAAGAAAATTTGCTCGGTTTGGAAAACGGGGCTGTGACTCATATGATGAGGAATTTAGAAATTGAACGAGTGACACTTGCGGCACAATCGCTTGGAATTGCTCGTCGTTGTATTGATATCATGTGCGATTATACCGTTCGTCATAGAGAGGCTTTCGGAAAAAAACTATTGGAGTTTGGTCAAATCCAAAGAATGGTCGCCGAATCTTATGCCGATTACCAAGCAGCGCGAGCTCTAGTGTATCATGTGGCAAGTGAACTTGGTCCTGATGTTCGTAATTCCCTTGGGGCGGCTTCTGCAAAACTGGTTGCCACTCAAATGGCTGAACGTGTCTCACGTAACGCTATACAGGTATTAGGTGGTTATGGCTATTGCCGTGAATATCCAGTAGAACGTTTACACCGCGATGCCATTTTACTCAGCATTGGTGGGGGAACCAACGAAGCCATGCAAAAAAACATTGCAAGCGATCTAAAAAGACTTTGGTCTGAATGAATCTATCGTTTTAATTTGTATCCATCTTTTGACTTAGAACGGTCTACAAGAAGATGGATACTTATTGGGATGTAGTGGTCATTGGTTCTGGACTTGGGGGACTAAGTGCAGCTTTGTCACTTTCCGAAAAAGGAAGGCGTGTATTAATTTTAGAAAAAGGCACGGCTCCTGGTGGTTGTGCTTCTAGTTTTCGAAAGAATGGATTTGTCTTCGAATCCGGCGCAACCACACTTGTGGGATTAGAACCTGGCCTACCTTTAGATAAACTTATCCGAGAATTTCAAATCCAATTTCCCCTTCTTCCATTAAAACGTTCTATGGTAGTCCATTTGGATGGAAAAATCATTGAACGTTACCAAAACCACAAAAATTGGATTTTGGAAGCAAAGCGCGCGTTTGGTGGTGGTTTGCGAATGGAAGTATTTTGGAAACTCAGTAATTTGCTTTCTGATTCTCTTTGGAGTTTGTCCGGGAGATACAAATTTTTCCCCTTTCAAAAACTTATTGATATTTGGAAATCGATTGGTTCCTTTCGGCCCAGTGACTTACTTGTTTTATTTTTTTCTTTTGTACCTTTACGTTTTGTTTTAAAATGTTTGGGTCTTACGAAAAACAAAGAATGGATTCGTTTTTTAGATGAGCAACTTTTAATCACAAGCCAAACCACTTCAGCAAAAGTTTCCATGTCATTTGCTTCTATCGGCCTTACCTATCCTCAATTACAAAATTATGTTCTGAAAGGAGGAATGGTTTCCTTGGCAGAAACCATATTAGAAAAAATTGAATCCAAGGGCGGAAAAATTCTCTATAAACAAGAAGTATGCTTACTAAAAAAAATCTCCTCCAAAAATGAAAACCAGGAAATGGATTGGGAGATTCACACCAAACATAGAGAGAACTTTTTATTTCGCACGCCCTTGGTGGTTTCGAATCTTCCGATTTGGAATCTAATGGAGATCACGGATACCTTACCAAAACTAAAGGAGAAAACTAAAAAAATCGAAAAAGGAATCTGGGGTGCATTTACTATGGGGATTGCCATCCAAACCAATCCATCCGAAGAATGGACTAGATCCGAATGCCTCCACCACCAAATCCATTTGAAGAAGAGTTTACCGTATGGAGGGGGGAACTCTCTATTTCTTTCACTTTCTCATCCCGAAGATTCTATTCGTTCCTCTGATGGGATTCGTATCCTTTCTCTTTCTACTCATATAGAAAATCCTGAATCCTGGGTTCGTGATGATTTTTACTTAGATAAAAAGAAAACCATAGAATCGATCCTCATTCAAACCTTAGAGGATAGTTTTCCATGGTTTCATAGAGAAATGATTTTATTCCAACATTCTGCAACACCTGTTACATGGAAAACATGGACAGGAAGAAAATTTGGAAGAGTGGGTGGGATTCCTAATTCTTATTTTTCGAATCCTTTTCAAATGTTGAGTAACCGTTCGGAAGATTCAAACTTACTTCTTACAGGAGACACTGTCTATCCAGGACAGGGGATTCCGGCGGTAGTTCTTGGCGGCCTTCATTCTGTAGAACAATTCCTCGCAAGAAAGAGAGGTTGATTTTGCAAACAGGTCTTAGAGCCTGGGCGAAACGATGATTCGCCTTCCTAAGATTCTGATCCAAGTGCCAGGAACTTCTGCCAACTTGGGCCCTGGTTTTGACCTTATGGGTCTTGCCCTCGATCTTCGTAATGAATTTGAATTTACTTTTTCCAAAGAAATTACAGAATCCAAAACAGAATTAAAAAACGGTAATCCGTTGCCGTTTACAGAAAAAGAAGATTTAGTATATCAGTCTTACCTTTCTTATTTTAAAAAATTTGAACCGAGTATTACACCTCCACCTTATCATTGCAAGATGGTTCTTTCTTTGCCTCTGAAAGGTGGACTTGGTTCAAGTGCTTCTGCGATTGTTGCCGGTTTATCTTTAGCAAGAGAAATCCATAAACGATTGGAGCCAAAATCGGTTCCTTCAGAACCTGATTTTCTACAGTATTTGGCAGAATTTGAAGGCCATCCCGATAATACTTTACCTGCGTATTTAGGTGGGTTTGTCTTCGCCTATTCTACATTTGGTGAAAAACTCAAATATTTTCGTAAAAAGTTTCCTTCGTCGGTTGCCATTTTTGTTTTAACACCAGAGTTTCATGTTTCTACAGAAGAATCTAGGAAATCACTTCCAAAATCCTATGCCACTGCCGATGTGATTTTTAATTTATCTCGGATTGGTGCTTGGATGCATTTCTTAGACAAACGTAAGTTTGGTGATCTTCTTGTTGGTTTAGAAGATAAAATGCACACACCTTATCGGATTCCTAAATCTTCTCCTTTGTTTCCTTTGGCAGAAACCTTAACACAAGCAGGGATTGGTTATTGTTTGTCTGGGTCCGGACCAAGTTTACTTGTATTTTTAGAAAGAAAGTCAGTCAAAAGTAAACAATCTGACTTAGAAGAAAAAATATCTAATGTGATGGGAGAGGCAAAAATTTCCTATTCATTCAAACGAGTGAAACCGGATGGACTCGGTGTTCGAATCCAATTTAAATAATTAGTCTTCGTCGGCTCCTTCTTCTTTTCCAAATCCGTAAACATCTCCCCGAAACCTAACCTTTCTGTTAATCCCCGGTTGGATTTTTCCCACGGCAAAGGTAAACTTCATTCGTTCTTTTCCAGACCTGTTGAAATAAAAGGAAGAGGTAAGAGAGATTTCGATAAAATTCACCATTCTTTCTTTGGCGATTTTGTCAGAGATCCGAAATTCGGCCGGGTGACCAATGATTTCATAAGACTCAAAACTTTCTTTGGATTCCATCTTACCGTAATGTTCCATACGAGGTGGTTTGTAGAAGGTTGGTCCATTTTTTAAAACGGTAATGGTATAATCTTCACTGTCCCGACTTTTTTTAAACTGAAAGATGAGATGATCTTCTGAGATCGCATTACAACGAGTTGCCAATTGTCCTGTTTTACATCCAATATGAAACGTGGCAAACCTAGTAAGTTCATCCACAACAAGATCATATTTGTCTCCCGTTTGGACGGGGATATAACGATCGGATTCTTTTCTAGAAATGACTGGATGAATGAATTGGTTGTACACAACAAATCCTAGTCCTAAAACGGAGATGGTCAAAACTCCACTGAGAACTAGGATAAAACTATCAAGAATGGCGATACTAAGAAACAAACTTACCTTTTGGTATCTACCTTATGACTTTTAGGCTCTGGTAGGGGAGTTCTTGTTACAAGAGACAGTAAGTCTTTTACCTCTTCTGGCGAGATGATTTGGTTTAGTTTTTCTTCCAAAGAAGCAGGTGTCGGTTTCAAAACCAAATCTTCTGGTTGAATCTTAGATTCCTTTTCCTTTTCTAACTTAGTGATTCTTGGGTTAGGAGACTTTTCAGGAAAGGATTCATTTCCTTCCTCTGATTGTTTCCCCGTTTGGGTGGGAATCGTAGGGGGAATGTGTGAGTTTCCTTGAATGTTGATTGTGTTCATTTTTCCCAAACCTCCGTGTTCAGGATCCGCTTAGGGAAAAAAACTTTCCTTTTCCCTCCCTCAGATTTTCGGACATTTAGAGGTAGGCTTTAGTAAAAACCTCCTTTTTTTTCAGTTTTTTCCGTTTGATTGTCCGCTTTATGGGCGGGAAGCTGGCAGGGATGGAAAATATTTTTAAAAAGTGGATGGAAAACCCCATCTCCAAAATCGTCCTTGTGACCAACTTCGTTTTCGCCCTTCTCTTTATCGTCAGTGTTCCTTCCTTTGTTCGGGAATACATTACCCAAGATGCGGTCAGTATCGGCGGAAAAAAATATGACCTGAGCGACGTGAAAGAAACTTCGCCGATTGCTTATTCAAAATTCCAATCGGAATACAAAAGCCTAATCAAAAACACTCTTGGTGAATTTGCACAAGACAAATTATTTGAACTGGTTGCAAAAGATAAAAACATCAAACCTTCTGAAGTATTAAACCAAGGGTTTACACCGAGCGAACCATCAGAAGAAGAAATTTTAAATGTTTATATGTCCAATAAAGCTCAGTTAGGTGGAAAGTCTTTGAGCGAAACAAAAGACAAAATTGTTGGTTTCTTAAAAAGCCAACAAGAACAAGAACATAGTCGCAATGTTTACCGAGAAATCGTTTCTAAATACCCTGTTGAATTTTTAATTAAAGAACCGGCAGCAGTGAGAGTGACTGTGGAAGAAAAAAATAACCCTTCCATTGGTCCAAAAGATGCAAAAATTACCGTTATCGAATTTTCTGACTTTGAATGTCCATTCTGTAAAAGAAGCCAAGACGTGAACCAAAAACTTCGTGAAAAATACAAAGGCCAAATTCGTTGGGTTTTCCGCGATTTCCCTCTTCCATTCCACCAAGATGCAATGTATGCACATATGGCTGCTAACTGTTCTGTCTCAGAAGGAAAGTATTGGGATGTGTTTAATTTGTTTTTTGAAAACAGCGGAAACTTAGGGAAAGCAAATGTAGATGCTTTGATTGCGAAAGCTGGTGTATCAAAAGACAAATACCAATCTTGTATGAAAGATGCATCTAGTTTAAAAGCTGAAATTGATGCAGACATCCAAGACGGTCAAAAAGTTGGTGTGAGTGGAACTCCTGCCTTTTTTATCAATGGAATCTTTGTTTCGGGAGCACTTCCATTCGAAAACTTCGATGAGATCATCCAAAAAGAATTACAACAATAATCATAAATTATAAAATTAAAGGAAAATTATATGAGCAAAAAAGTAAAAGTTGCTGTTACAGGTGCTGCCGGACAAATCGGATACGCACTTCTCTTTCGTATCGCTTCAGGACAAATGTTTGGACCTGACACTGCAGTAGAACTCCAATTATTGGAATTAGAACAAGCCCTTCCTGCTGCAAAAGGTGTCATTATGGAATTGGACGACTGTGCTTTCCCTTTACTCGAAAAAGTATCAGTTTCTTCTAACATTGATGAGGCGTTTCGTGACATCAACTGGGCACTTCTTGTTGGATCTGTTCCAAGAAAAGCGGGAATGGAAAGGGGAGACCTTCTTAAAATCAACGGTGGAATTTTTACAACACAAGGAAAAGCAATTGAAAAGAATGCTGCAAGTGACGTAAGAGTTCTTGTGGTTGGTAACCCATGTAATACAAACGCACTGATTGCTATGAACAATGCAAAAGGTGTTCCGTCTGACAGATGGTTTGCGATGACAGGACTTGATGAAAATCGTGCAAAAACACAATTAGCGCAAAAAGCGGGAGTTCTTGTCAAAGACGTATCTAATGTAGCCATTTGGGGAAACCACTCGGCAACTCAATACCCTGACTTTTACAATGCAAAAATCAAAGGAAAACCTGCCACTGATTTGATTTCAGACACAGAATGGTTGAAAGGTGATTTTATCTCTACCGTTCAAAAACGGGGAGCAGCCATCATTGCAGCGCGCGGAGCTTCTTCTGCGGCTTCTGCAGCAAACGCAGTGGTCGACACTGTGCATAACATTGTCACTCCTACAAAACCTGGTGACTGGTTCAGTGCGGCATGTCACTCCAATGGTGAGTATGGTGTGGACAAAGGTCTTATCTTTGGATACCCACTCAAGTCTGATGGCAAAAAAGTAGAGATCGTCACTGGTCTTGAAATCAATGCTTTTGGTAAGGAAAAATTTGAGATCACTCACAACGAGTTGAAAGAAGAAAGAAACGAAGTCAAAGACATGTTAGGTTAAAACCTTTTTAGTCTTTAGAGAATTCATTCTTTAAAGACTGGTATGTTAGTTTATAGGAAAGCTCGCTCCCAAAAGGGTAGCGGGCTTTTTTTATGATTTACCTGCCAAGGAGGGCGTTTTGCAATTCGTTTAAAAATTCGGTTGGCCTTTCCAAAAAAGGTAAATGGCTACTTTTTTCCATCACAGTCATTTTGATTTTTGGAAATTCTTTTAAGATAGGATCCCAGGTGTAATAAGGGGCCACCTGATAGTCTTCTTTTCCCATACAAATCCAAATGGGTATGGAAAGTTTTCGAAAGGAATCGGATACTTCAATGTCTCTAAATACTTCACCAAACAAATAATCAAACGCCAGTTTGTTTGTATGGATTCCTTCCCAAAATTTTCTAGAAGGAAAAGGAATTTGGTAAAAACCTTTAGCCTCCAAACTCACGCAGTAATGGATAAAAAAATCGGAAGGAGATTCTTCTATATTTTTTTGGAATTGGATTTGGTTTTGCAAATGTGCCTCTTTGCGTAGGTCAGAGGCATCTTTTTGGAAATAAACTTCTGCTTCTAACATGGGGCTTCCGTGGCTTGGACCTGTGGATACCATTACAAGGTTTGTGACTTGCTCTGGGTATTTTGCTGCATAAGTAAGTGCCATATACCCATGTCCCGAATGGCCGATAACAGGACAGGCCGGGATTTTTAACTCTGTTTGTATAAAATTAAAATCCTCTAGAAGTTTCTCTAAAGTATAATCCTCAATGGTTTCATTTAAAGAATTGGTTCTTTTGGCAAAGCCCCTATGGTCTACCACGGTGATTTGGTATGTTTCGGCCATCTCCCTTGGGATGACTCTCGGATAATACAAAGCACTCCCAATCCAAAATAGCTCTGGGCCGTTTGTATTATTTTTTGCTACTTGGAGGGTAAATCCCTCTCTTTCAATCGTTTGGTATTTCCATTCCATAACATTTCCTTCAGGGTTTCAGATATTTTATATTTTTTTGTGTATCTAATATAGTTGCAATATACAACTATATGGTTGCAGATTGCAACTAAAAAGGACTTGTCGATTTTAGAAAAACAAGTTGGACTGGGATTATGGAAGGGAAAGGAATCGCAAGTTATCTCGGGATTTATATGAGTGAAACTTTGCTTCTAATGAGGCGGTTTTTGTCTGATGAATTTACAAAAAACAAAATTGGAATGCGATTTGAAGAATGGATGTTACTTTTTCCTTTGGTGGATTCAGAAACGTTAAATCAAAAGGAATTGAGTGAACGTCTGGTCAAAGACAAAACCACCGTTTCGAGACTCGTGGATGGTTGGGTTAAAAAATCCTGGGTGAAACGAGTAGTTTCGGATACAGACAAACGCCATTACCATTTACGTTTTACCAAAAAAGGGAAAGAAATTTGGGAGAAGGGGATTCCAATTGTAAGGTCAGCTGACCAGGTATTTCGAAAGGATCTCTCTGAGAAAGAGGAAAGGGAATTGTATTTGCTACTTTTTAAAATCCAAACCTCGGTTCAATTGCCAAACAGGGAAAATACTTAGCTATAGTTTTTTTGCAAAAAGAAATCGTTCTTTCTTAGAACTATCTAACACAATTTTTGTATCCACAAAACCCATCGTTTTTGCCATTTCTTCTAAGTCCTTACTATAGAGAGGATGGGTTTCTAACATCAATTTTCCACCTGGTTTCAGGCGTTTGGATATGGCATCTAACAATCGTTTGTGGAATTCTTTGAAATCTGAAACAAATAATGCCAGGTGGGGTTCATAGTCGAGGACGTCTGGCATTATCTCTGGTTTTTCTGATTCCGGGATATAAGGGGGATTGGAAACAACCAAATCAAATTCTAAACCATCGGGAAGTGCTAAATCCAAATCAGAAACATAAAAACTGGTTTTGTCGGTTAGGTTATATTTTTCCGCATTACGCCGGCTCACATCGATTGCTTTTTCGGAAAGGTCGGAAAGTGTCACAACACTCGTTGGTAGAAGCTGTGTGAGACTTAGTCCAATACATCCACTCCCCGAACATAGGTCCCAAATTTGTAAAGGACTCGGTTCAGTGAAGGATAGTTCTTCTTTTCTTTTCCAAAGGTAGTCTACGAGTTCTTCAGTTTCCGGTCTTGGGATGAGGACATTTTCTGTTACCAAGTATTCAAATTTATGAAATCCTTTTTTGCCAGTGATGTAGGCGACAGGTTTTCGTTTGCTTCGTTCTACAATTCGTTCCCGGTAAGTATCAATTTCCTTTTGTCCTAGAGGCATTTCAAATTGGGAATAGAGTTTAATGCGGGGGAGATTTAAAAGATCGGAAAGGATCCATTCTGCATCTACACGAGGGTTTGGAATTTCCTTTTTCTCCAGAAATTCAGTGGACCGTTTTAGATAATATAGAAGGGTTCCTGGTTGTTCCGCCATAATTTTTGCCCCCAACAGGATTCGAACCTGTGTCCCCAGTTTAGGAAACTAGTGCTCTATCCACCTGAGCTATGGGAGCGTTTACGTAGGTTTACGTTTCTGATTCACTATCCTTTGGAAATCGGAGATATTGTGAATAACAATTTTATCTGGATAGAGATCTAGTTTGCCTGTTTTTACATACTGCATGAGGACCTTTTGGACTTCCCCAACCGGTTGGGCACACCAATTGGCAATGTCATCCACAGTGGCAGAAAGGATAATTTCGTTATAGACATCGTTATTATACTGCTTTTCGTATAACATCACAAAGACGTCGCATACTTTTCCCACGATATCATCCATAAGAAGGATCATGAGGCGGCGTTTTTGGTCATAAATCCGAAAGGAAAAAATATGAAGCAGTTTCATCGCAAGGGCCGGGTTTTTCGTCATTAACATTTCGAAATTCGCACGGTTGAAGTTCAGAGCTTTCACTTCAGTTACAGCAATGGCAGTGGCAGAACGAGGTTGTTCCTCTAAAATAGCCATCTCTCCCAAAATATCCCCAGCTTCCAATACATCCAAGGTTTTGATACTGGTTCCAATGGTTTTTGTGATTTTGACTTTTCCTTCTTTGATCAAATAAAAATCATTTCCAGGTTCGTATTCACAAAACAATACTTCGTTCGGTTGGAATACTTTTCCAAATTTGCCAAACATGGCTTCTAACATTTGGTCGTTCACTATTTGCCTCCTTTGAGTTTGGATTTAGCATCTTCCGAGATACTATCATCCAAAGGTGGCATCTGTGTTACCTTTTGGAATAACTGTTTGGCTTTTTCTTTTTCGCCGGATGCTTCTGTAGCAAGTGCTAGGTGGTAAAGGTTTTCTTTGAGTAAAAGACCTTTGGGGTATTTTTTAATAAAATTAGAAAAATGAGTTATCGCACCGGGATAGTCCTTGGCTTTGAAACTAGACTTACCCATATAAAATAATGAGTTTTCTACAAACTGTTCTTCTTCCTGGGTAACCGAATCTGTCCTTTCCGAGACCATTTTAAAAAGGTCGATGGATTCTGCATATTTCCCTGCATTCATTAGAGTCGAAGCTTTGTCATATTGGGAAAGAATGGAATTGGGATCCACGCTGGAACTTGCGTTTTGTGCGGGAACTGCCATCGTTTTTAACATTTCCTGAAGTTTGCCTGCTTGGGCACCAGGTTCTGGTTTGTAAACTAACTCTTGTATGGTGAGAGGAAAAGGGGTTTTTTTACGAGCTAAATCGACGAGTTGGCGGGCTCGGTCAACGTACATTCCGTCCGGATAATGTTGTAAGTATTTTTCGAATGCGTAAGCGGCATGTTCAAAGTTTCCATTTTTGTAAAAAACTTCGGCAACGTTCATGAGTTCAAAGGCTGGGTTCTTAGCTTCCCCTTGTCCGAGGATTTCCCTAACCTGGCGATGAACCTGGCGGAGTTGGCTTGAGAAAACTTTCAGCATTTTGATGATGAGATGGGTTTTGTCTGAGACAAATTTCTCGAATTCGGGGACTTTGAAGACAAGAACTGTAGCGGCTCCTATGACTTGTGCCGTTTCTTCCCTTGGGTAACGACCGATGGCACTCTTCACTCCGAAAAACTCACCGAGTTTTACATCTTCTTTGAGTTCCACGCCGTTGATATTCGTGTAAGTTAGTACAACACGACCTTTTTGTAGTACAAAGATATCCTCCGCCTTATCTTTCTCGAAGTAGACGATGGAACCTCCTTTGTAATTACGTACTATAGGACCTGACAACTCATGCCTCGCTTGCGCTTCATTTTCAAAAATTAGGTAAAAAAGCCAAACTCTTTTTATAACCGACACTGTCAGAAACTTGTTTCAGGAGTTTTTTTGGTGAACCAGCTACGAGTTTCGTTTTTCCATCAATGGAAAATTCTTCTGTTTCTAAACCGAAATGAACAAAGAGTGACTTGTATTCTTCTGACCCATAAATCGGGTATCCATCGATGACAACAAGATCAATATGTTTCCATGTAAGTTCGGAAACATTTATCTCTGCATTATGTTTATCATCGTTGATTACAAGTAAATCGGCAGAAAGACCAGGCATCATGGCATCTGGATTACCCAATCGAAATGCCTTTCTTGGGTTTTCTGTAATCATTTTTAATAGAGTTGATTCCGGTAATTCTTCCCCATACAAACCAAAATAAATCGATTTTGCTGTTTTTAATTCTTCTAATAAATGGAGTGATCCACTTGCGGAATAATCTGTCCCCAAACATACATTAACTCCCATATCTAAAAAAAGTTTGATATTGGTTGTTTTTCCAAAAATATGTAAATTAGAAGTTGGGCACCAAACTACGGATGCACCTTTTTCTAGAATTTTTTCAACTTCTTTTAGGCCAAAAGGCAAACAGTGAACGAGTACAGAATGTCCGCCAAGGGCATCCATTTTTTCTAAAAGGCGAAGGGATTGTTTGGAATCATCATCGACTCCTTCTGCCAAATGTGTGACAAAGGGAAGACCTGCATGTTCTGCCATACGATATTCAAGTGCAGGTCCTTCGCCCCAACCTAAACTATAGTTTCCGATCGAATGAGCTAAAGTGTAATCGGAGATGAGTTTGACAGGAAGGATTCCTCGAAATGGATTTTGAACATGATGAGGAATATGGTCAAATACGGTTGTGACACCAGAGAATAAATTTTTATAAGCACCTAGATAATATAAAATTTCTGGATCTACTTGTTGGCGTTCTGCAAACACTCCTGAACTTTTATAAAGATTATCATAAGACAACCAAGACTGGTGTTTTTCTGTTCCTCCTACTTTCGGTAGGTAACTTGCGAGTAAATGGTCATGGGAATTGATAAAACCTGGATAAACTTTTTTTCCCTTCAAGGAAATTGTCACTGTATCGTTGTTTGGTGAAAGATTTGTGTCGATGGCAGAAATTTTTTCACCATCCACAATAAGATCACTGGTTTCTAATTTTCCATTTCGATACAGAGAAGCCGATTGGAAGAGGACCGAGTTTCCCATTAAATGCCAACCTCCAAAATTCGTTCCGGATTTAGGTTTTGTTTTTGCCTGTTCATTTGGAAATAGAGGCCTTTGTCTTTTGATAGAATTCCGAGACGATCTTTTGAATTTACTTGTTGTCCTTCGGTCACTTGGATTCGTTCCAAGTTCCCATAAACAGAATAAAGGCCGTTTTGGTGTTCTAGGATGACAAAGTTTTCATACCCATCCATATAATCTACATGGACCACTTTTCCAGGTAGGCTTGCCCGTACAAGAGAAGAGTTTCCTCGCTGGAATTGGATTCCTTTGTGAGGATCATACGTAAGTTCGGAGTATTTTTTTAAGACTTTTTCTTTTTGGGTCAAGGGAAAGGCAGGTTTTTCCTTCAGAATTGATTCTTGGGAAACCGCAAGTTTTTCATTTCCTTTGGGAATTCGTAAAACTTCCCTTTCATACAAGTTTTCACTGGTGGTGCGACCATTTAACTTTGCTAAGGTTTCTGGTGAAATTTTGAATTTTCTGGCAATCCCAAACCAAGAATCCCCTTTGGTCACACGGTAGGAAGAGGGGATTTCCGCTTTTGGATTTTGTTTCGGGGAAAGAGAGGATCCAAACAAAATCCCTAATAAAATTAGAATGTATCGAAATTTTCGCACTCGTGATCCCTTCTAGAAGTATCGACAGCTAAAAGAGAGAGGGCAATAAAAAAGGCGGGAGAACCCGCCTTTTCCAAAATCGAACCTTGAGACGAAGGATTATTCTTCGTCTTTGTTGTTGACCTTGTATTTTTTCATAAGCTCGTCTGCTACGTTTCTTGGAACAGGAGCATACTTGGAAAATTCCATTGCAAACTCAGCTTTTCCTTGAGTAGAAGAACGAAGCACTGTGGAGTATCCAAACATATCAGCTAGAGGAACTTCTGCTTCAATTTTAGCATATCCGTTCTCTTCAGTTGTGTTTAAGATCATACCACGTCTTTGGTTCACAGAAGCAAGGATCGCACCTTGGAATTCTGTAGGTCCTTCTACTTCCACACGCATAATTGGCTCAAGGATGATAGGAGCTGCTTTCGAGAATCCTTGGCGGAACCCGTAACGAGCACCAATTTGGAAGGCCATATCAGATGAATCCACATCATGGTAAGCACCGTCATTGATCACACAACGAACTCCGATGATCGGGAATCCAATCAGGGATCCTCTTTCTAAACAAGAACGGAAACCTTTATCACAAGAGCCGATGTATTCACGAGGGATGGAACCACCCACGATTTTATCTACGAATTCGTAATCTTTTCCTTCTTCTTGTGGAATTGGTTCGATGTATCCTGCCACACGAGAGAACTGACCTTGACCACCCGTTTGTTTTTTATGAGTGTAATCAAATTCAGCAGACTTCGTGATTGTTTCACGGTAAGCCACCTGAGGAGCACCAGTCACTAGATCTACACCATACTCACGTTTCATACGTTCGATGTAAACTTCGAGGTGGAGTTCCCCCATCCCTTTGATGATGGTTTGTCCAGACTCTTTATCGATTTCTGTTTGGAAGGTAGGATCTTCCTTTGTGAAACGATTGAGAGCCTTCGCAAGGTTTGGAAGTTGTTTTGATTCTTTACATTCGATAGTAAGTGAGATTACAGGGTTTGGAACAAACATGGACTCCATAGTCACTTTTGCTTTTCCATCTGTGAAAGTATCCCCAGAGGCACAATCGATACCAAATAGAGCTACGATATCTCCTGCTTCTGCTTTTGAAATATCTTCCATATCGTTAGAGTGCATACGAACAAGACGACCAATGTTATGACGTTTGTTGTTAGACGAATTATAGATCGTCATACCTTTTTCGAGTCTACCTTGGTAAACACGAACGTAAGTTAACTGACCGTAACGACCGTCTTCTAGTTTGAATGCAAGACAAACTAATGGTTTTTCTGGATCGGATTCTAAATTGAATTCGTTTTCTTCGTTTCCGATTTCTTTTGCTTTGTTCTCAACATCATAAGGAGAAGCAAGGTAATCCGCCACACCATCAAGAAGTCTTTGAACTCCTTTGTTTTTGAAAGCAGAACCCATAAATACAGGAACAAATTTAAGTGCAAGGACACCACGGCGAATGGCTTCTTTGATACGTGCTTCTGTTGGCGCACCTTCTAACATCTCTTCAGTGAGTTCATCACTAAAAAGAGAAACTGCATCTAGAAGTGCTTCGCGTTTTTCGTTTGCTTGGGCTTTTAATTCGTCTGGGATATCAGTGATTTTGATATCTTGTCCGTTAGGACCTTCAAAGTAATAAGCTTTCATTTCCACAAGGTCAACAATCCCTTTTAGGTCGTTTTCCAAACCAATAGGAAGTTGCACTGCATGCGCATTCAGGTGGAGTTTTTCACGAAGTTGTTCAATTACACGCCAAGGGTTAGCACCTGTACGGTCTAGTTTGTTGATAAAAGCCACACGTGGAACATTATAACGTTTCATCTGACGGTCAACAGTGATGGACTGAGACTGAACACCAGCCACTCCACAAAGAACCATAATGGCAGAGTCAAGTACACGAAGGGAACGTTCTACTTCGATAGTAAAGTCAACGTGACCTGGAGTATCGATAATGTTAATGGTAATGTCTTTCCAAGTGGCATAGGTCGCCGCTGACTGGATTGTGATCCCTCTTTCTCTTTCGAGATCCATACTATCCATCGTAGCACCCACACCGTCTTTTCCACGTACTTCGTGGATGGCGTGAATTTTGTTCGTATAAAATAAGATACGTTCTGTTAGGGTTGTTTTCCCTGAGTCAATGTGTGCGGAAATCCCGATATTACGGATTCTTTCCAATTTTGGATCACGTTTGGTTGCTTGCGTCGCAGAGGTCATATTTTCCTCAAAAATAAGGTTAAAGTTGAATTGATTCTACCAAAATCTGAAATGGACTGCGTTTGTAAAGTACTTGGGATTTTTGGTCAAAAGGAAAATCCTGGAGAAAGTAGAGATTAGGGGAATATGCCACTAGCGCGCTTGAAGCGATTTTTTCGAACACTGTCCTTTGCCCGACTTGTATGTTTGGGTTTCTTTACAGCCATCCTATTTGGGTCGTTTGCCCTTTATATCTCCGAAGAGGGGGAACTTTCCTATGTGGATAGTTTTTACCTCTCCGCCTCTTCCATTTGTGTGACAGGACTTTCTCCCGTACGACTCTCTGGCCTAAATCCAGGGACACACTGGATCATGTTATTTCTCATTCAGCTAGGTGGGCTTGGTATCATTAGTTTTACTGTGATAGTCGGATTTCTCATCACCCAAGGAATTTCTCGGAACGCCCGTTTTAATGCCTTTGTCGGTGCAGCCATTGATACCCAACCCGAAACCGAATCCCTTGCTACCAATGAAGTCAATCGGATGTTACTCTCCATTATTAATATTTCCTTTTCCTTGGAAATCCTCGGAGCCATTGGATTGTATTTGCATATGCCAGATGGGGTGGAATGTGGAAATTCTCGTTGGTTCTTTTCCTTGTTTACCGCGGTTTCTTCCTTCAATAACGCCGGTTTTTCGTTAACCGATGATCTAAGTGCTTTAAAGTTTGATCCTTTTTCTTTGTACATAGTTTCAGGACTTGTGATTTTTGGTGGGATTGGATTTCCGGTGATCATCCTTTTGGAAAAGTTTCTTTTAACAGTCTTTGTGCGAATTGTTTACCGCATAGAAGTGATGGCAGAAACTCTGATGATGGAAAAAGCCTTAAAAACAGGGAATGTTCCTAGGTTTTTGTTACTTCCTGCTCAGTTCTCTGCCTTTTTGGAAAACCGGATTGAAGATTATAATAAACACCTAAGAGGAGAAACCACAAGAATCCAATCTAAACTATTGGTTTATGGTTCGTTCGCCTTGTTATTGTTTGGTTTTGTGGGGATTTACTTTTTAGAACGTTCCAATCCTCATACTTTTCATGAGTTGGCATTGGTTGATAAAATCTCAAATGCATTTTTTATGTCGGTATGTTCTAGAACAGCTGGGTTTTCTACGATGGATCTTGGGCATTTGAACGATGCCTCAGTGATTATCATTACGGTTCTTATGTTTATAGGTGGTGGCCCCCAAGGAACCGCCGGTGGTATTAAAATTACCACCTTTGTTTTGTTACTTGCTTATTTAAAAAATGTAATCCAACCATCTAAACCTGTCATGTTATTTGGTGAAACTGTCTCCAAAAATTCTGTGGCAGTTGCCATTCGAGTTTACTTCCTTGCCACAATCGCATTGGCTGTTGTTTTTATTTTTCTTGGGATCTTAGATCAAAACCAACATTCTTTGCATGTTATCTTTTTTGAACTCATTTCTTCCTTTTCTACCGTTGGGTTCACTTTGAACTTAACTTCTCAATTAGGAGACATTGAAAAGTTATTTTATGCAGCAGTTATGTATGTGGGACGAGTTGGAATCTTTACCGTTCTCATTGCTGCGACGGGCCATTCCGGAGTTCCTAAAATGGGAACTGTTGACGATGGTGTGAAAATCCAAGTAGGTTAGAATGGGGATAAAAATCGGTTTTAGTATTTTGAGGATAGGGAAGACTTGGTATTTGTGAAATTTAGCATACAAAATTTATTGTTTTCTTTTTGGAAAGCTCCTGTTTTAACCTCCGAAGAGCAGTTGTTGGAAAAACAAAAAGAGGTTCTTAAAAAAAGTTTGGCTTCCATCGAGTCAAGATTAGAGACCCTCGAAATACTGATTTCCAATGACAAATTAGAAGATACAAAACTTTTGTTTCGTTACTTAGCTTACGATTTGGTCAATTGCCAATTACAAAGAACAAACCAAAAAGAGATTTCTTTTGAGGGAAATCTCCAAGGTTTTGTGGTTCCTGAAACCAACCAAAAACGAAAGCCATTTCGTTTTTTAGAATCCTTGGGAAAGGTTTCCGAATGGAACGAAAAAGATATGGAGAGCGGTTTGTCCGCTGCCATTGATACTTTCGAGTTTTTATCTTCGGAATTAAAAAAAGAATTTAAATCGCGTTATTTTACCCCATTAGACCAATTCCTTTTGATAAGAAATGTTCGAATCGGATTGGTAAGTGCGATCGTTGCCAGTATCATTTTTGGATTTTCTTATTACCAATACAAATACCCTGTTTTTAAAGACCAATCAATCAAACTCTATACATTTACTAGCAGAGAAAATCCAAACACTAATGAATCTCTAATGGTCGCAAAACCAGTTTTGAAAAAAGACATAGGTAATTGGGTTACGTATGAATGGGAACTTCCGAAATCTATGGCCGAGTTTGGTGGGCTTCGAATTGATCCACTCGAACAACGGGGAATCCGTTTTTCTTTGGATCAAATTACAGTTTTAGATTCCAAGGGAAAAGAAATTTATAATAAAAAAATCATCGTAAGTTCCAGTTTATTACCTGAAGATTACCAAGATTTCTTGAAAATTACTGATATCAAAACTGCCGGTAAACAAATTCCAGGCGAACTTGTTGAAATGATTACAACAGGTTCTGACCCACAAATTCATTTTGTATTTCCAACGGTTAAAGATGCAAAAACTATCAAATTAAAAATGAAGTTCATTGAAGCTCATAAAGTGAAGAAAAAATGATCAAACTATATTTTAAGTTAATGCGAATCCCTCAGTGGGTGAAAAACGTCATCTTATTTGCGGGATTGATTTTTTCTAAAAAAGTTTTTGAACTTCCTTCGTTAACAAAAGTTTGTTTGGCATTCCTTTGTTTTTCTCTCGTAGCAAGTTGCCAATATGTGTTTAACGATTTTTTAGACCAAAAAGAAGATGCAAAACATCCTGAAAAAAAAAATAGGCCACTTGCTAGCGGAGAATTAGATTCTGGAATTGCTTTGGCAATTACAGGTGTGATCCTTCCTATCGCACTCATTGGTGCTTATAAACTTTCTCCCGTTTTCTTTTATCTTACCATCTTCTATTTACTTTTTAATATGTTGTACAGTAAAGTTCTGAAACATATTGTAATTTTGGATGTAATGAGTATCTCCATTGGATTTGTGTTACGTGCCATTGCTGGTGCGGTTGTCATTGGAGTGGAATTTTCTCATTGGTTGTTACTCTGTACTTTTATGTTGGCACTCTTTTGGGGTTTTTCCAAACGAAGAGGCGAGATCAATATTCTAAAAACGGATGCAGGCAAACATAGAAAGATTTTAGAAGAATATTCTATTGAGTTTTTGGATTTGATGATGGCCGTTGTTGCTACACTCACTCTTGTGAGTTATGTAATGTATACAGTGAGCCCCGAAACTGCAAAAAGTTTAGGAACTCCTTATATGGTTTATACAGTTCCTATTGTGGTATATGCCATCTTCCGGTCTTTATATATCATTTATATCAAGAACATGGGTCATAACCCAACAAAAGCCATTCTTACGGATGTGAGTGTTCTTACTTCTGGGTTTATTTGGTTACTTCTCATCTTATTTTTAATGTTTGGGAACTTATCCGGTCACACACCAGTCTTACATTAGAGACTATGAAAATTTGGAAGAAGTTACCTTATGGGTGGAAGGTCGTTTTCGCCTTTGTTTTCTTTTTTTCGACCACCTTATGTTTTGCTTATTTTAAGGGAAGGGATACAAGTCCCAGCGTTCCCATCGAAGTATTAGCAACCACTCCCACGGAGGCAAACTCCTGGAAAGGACATCCCAAGGTTGTGTATTTTTGGGCTACTTGGTGTACGGTCTGTAAGGCCTATGCTCCTATTTTGGAAGCAAACTTAAAACTATTACCAAAATCTACAGTGTTCCTATCGGTTTTAGAAGCGGAAGATTCGGAGGAAACGAAAGCGATTATGGCCCAACTTTCCCCAGAAGCAAAACGCCCTATCTATGCGGCAGACTACCGGATTTTGAAGGAATGGAGAATCTCCGCTTACCCCACAACGGTTTTTCTGAATGAAGAAGGCAGGGTTGTGTTTTCTGATACAGGAATTTTAAGCCCCTTTGGATTTTGGTTACGATCTTTTCTTTTGCGCTTTTTCTAAGTTGTCGATGATATAACATGGATTCTTCCTTCAAACCCAAACCGCTTTTGAATAAGTCGGAACTCCGACAAATCAAACGCAGTAAAACTCGGGTCGAAGGAAAGAAGGTCATCACCGATGATGTAAAAAAACTAAAGTCCCTTAAAGTTACACCAGAACTTAGCTTCCAAGAATCCATTGATTATTATAAAGAACCAATTTGGATTGAATATTACATTCCCAAGGAATCAAGGTTTGCTTTCGAAACCAAATACCTTTTTATTTTACTAGTAGATCCAAAAATTACAGAGGAACCATGTGATGCCGAAAGGAAACGTGCGGCGTCCCTCGGTGAAATTGTGGATGTATTTGCTTATATGGAATCACATCCGGAAGCCATAAGGCTTATTGAAGATTCTTATCATTCTACCATTTCTATGCATGAAACAGTACATCATATTTTCAAAGCCTATAAGGAAACGGGAGCAACTGAGGATCTTAAAACTGCCTGTTATTTGACGGAGGCACTTTTGAAATATGAACCAACCATTGCCGGCCTAACTTATTTCAGAGATTATGTAGTTTATAACTTAAATTTTTTCATTCGCACATTGAATCGTTTGAAGATAGATTTTGCTTTGGAAGATGCAACGGTTTCACTTCTTATCAAACGAAGAAATGAACTTTGGGAATTGGAAAATCGCGAAGAAGATGAGGATTTTGATTTACTTGCGGCACTTTTTTTTGAACAAGCTTTTCCAAATCGAGGTGCAGGCGAACTTTCTAGTGATGATATGTTGCTCTTTGAGTGACCAAACTTCGATTATAAAAACCAACCAAAAAGTCCTAACAAATTTTCTGTTTGTGGATGGTTAAGTTTTTTCTTAATCATTGTTGTTTCAGTTAACTGCATGGAGATGGGAATTTGTTTTTCTTGAAAAGTAAAACTGAGTTTAGTAACCGAATGGCTAGTTTCCTTCCAATCGTTTGAATTTTCTCCATCTTCTTTTAGCGGAAAGGAATGAATGAGTACATTCCAAAAATCTAATTTTGAAACTAATACTTCTGAAATAGTTCCAATCCCCGTTTTTAAATCTCTATAAAGATTTTCTTTCATAAAATCTTTGATCCCGATGGATAAAAACTGTTTTAACTTTTTTAGTTTAGAGAGTTCTGCCACCAGATTCCTTGGATCATTCATAACATCCCAATCTAAAATGAGAAAATGGCAAGGCCCAGTTTGGATTCTTTTTGTTAGAAATTCCAGGCTCCCTTCTGCAAATACAGTTTGGCCCATTGATTTTAGAAATACTGACAGATGTTTATCGAATATAGGATCTTTTGTGTAGATAACCCAAGTCAATTTTGACAAAGGTAAGGTTTTATGTGGTAAAGTGTGGATTTCTGTATATGGTTTCTCCCATAAAAGAGAAATACCAACATTTTTATAATTTTGTTTTTCTTCGTTCGTAAAGCTACCACATAAGATTGGTTCGATGCTCCAATCCAATAATTCTTTTGCTAAGTTTTGACTGGGTTTGGTAAATAGAGGAATAGAATCTGGATAATCTTTCCAATTTTTCTCTGTACATTCTTTTATGACGAGTCCTTGTACTTGTAACCAAGAAGTAATCAGGTTTTTTTCGAGGTCGGGAAGTTGTGTCAAAACAGCACCGAATAGAGTGTCCATTACGATTGTATTTTAGTTGACCCCCTAGGCTTGAAAGTCATTTTAAAAAGCATCTCCGATGAAGCTCCTTAAGCGATACGCAAACCGCAGACTTTATGATCCAGAAACTAGTTCCACCATCACTTTGGAAGATGTGGCTAAGATGATCATAGGTGGAGAAGAAATCAAAGTCCAAGACAATATGACTGGAGAAGACATCACCCCCAAAATTTTGGGACAAACCTTTCTTAAGGTAAGTTTAGGGCAAAGAAACGAAGACTTTTCGAACTTTATGTTAACCTCACTCATTCGCGAAACGGGAAGGGATGTGTCCGGGCTTTTTGAGCGATTGATTCTTGGTGGCATTGGTGCCAATTACCTTACCTCAGAACGTTTAGAAAAAATCGTAAATTCGATGGTGGAACTGGGCGAACTGACAGAGGCAGATTTTAGTCATTACCGTGAAGATCTCCTTCGCAAAATGGCCTCTCGGGCCAGTGAAAAAAAAGAACAAATCCAAAGAGATTTGGAAAAATTCAGCCAATCCATTTTGGAAGAAGACAAAGCCACACTTGGAGATCTTTCCGAAAAACTAAAAGAAGTCGCAGAAAAATTAAAAGAAAATTAACGGAATCTTCTTAGTTTTCCCGTCCTCTGTATGCAGAGGTAGTTTAGAATGATTCGAACTAGTCGTTGGATTTTGTGTGCACTGATTGTGCCTGTGACTCTTTTTGCAGAAAGTGATGAACGTTTTTTTGAAATCCAAAGAGCTCGTTTGTCCTCCTCCGATGTATTCGAAATTCGTGATGCGATTGACAAGCTTACTTTTGTTAAATCAAACAGGGGAATCCGTGATCTGATCTCTGCTTTGGAAGGTTCTTCGAATTTTCCAACAAGTCCTACGAATGCACCCACCGTTAAATTTTATGCGGCCCAAGCACTTGGAAAAAAAGGCGATAAAATTGCCATACCCTATTTAATCAAAACCTACCAAAAAGAGTCGGCCAACATTCCTGAATATAACCCCAAAAAAGGCCGCACATGGAAAGATGGTGTGGCCGATAGCACCTCAATTTCCAGTCCCTATTTTTATGAGGATGGGGAGATTCCCATCACTCTTACTTGCGGGGAAATTCTACGAACTTTAGGATCTTTGCCTTTCACTTCTGAATCAGAAGCAACCATAAAATCTGCGTTAACGAGTCCCAATTTTTACCTTCGCAGTTCGGCTGCCGATGCAATTTATCTTTCTGGAAAAAAGGATTTTTTGTCTAGTTTACTAGACAGTTTGGGTAAAGAGACAGTTCCTTATGCCAAAATTTCTCTGCTTTCTGCTGTCGTTGGATTGGAACGATTGCCGAACCAAAACTACAAAGCAGTGTTAGAATCCCTCACAGACAAAGATCCAGAGGTAAGGGTTAAAGCATCAGAAGCACTGCGCCGATTGGATTTTCGAACTTCGGCACCTTACTTAGAAAAGGTGATGCAATCAGAAAACAATGTAAAAGTTCTAAATCAAATGAAATCAGATTACCAGTTTCTTGTTTCTTTTCATACCCCATAAGTTTTCGAATTTTCATTGTGGACAAATCCGCTTTTTCTCTTAAAATGTGACAGAGCGGAGAAATTATGAAATTAAACAGCATTCTAGAAGCCATCGGAAATACACCTCACGTTAGATTGTCGCGACTTTTTGGAACAGACCATGAAGTTTATATGAAACTCGAAAGACAAAATCCAGGTGGATCGATCAAAGATCGGATTGCTCTTGCGATGATCGAAGAAGCAGAGAAATCAGGAAAATTAAAAAAGGATTCTTTTATTGTAGAACCTACTTCTGGTAACACTGGGATTGGTCTTGCAATGGTAGCAGCTGTTAAAGGATATGCAATCACACTCGTCATGCCAGAACATATGTCAGTGGAAAGAAGAAGAATTATGGCGGCCTATGGTGCTAAGTTTGAGCTCACACCGCGAGAAAAAGGAATGCCAGGTGCAATTGCAAAAGCACAAGAAATTGTGGCAGCCAACCCAAATGCTTGGATGCCTCAGCAGTTTGAAAACGAAGCCAACATCCAAGTGCATAGAGAAAAAACTGCCGAAGAAATCGCAAAGGATTTCCCAGACGGATTGGATTATATCATTACAGGAGTTGGTACTGGTGGTCATATCACTGGTTGTGCAGAAAACTTAAAGAAAAGATTTCCTAAACTCAAAGTATTTGCTGTAGAGCCAGAAGGTTCTCCTGTTCTGAGTGGCGGAAAACCTGGGCCACACCCTTTGCAAGGAATCGGTGCCGGATTCATTCCTAAAAACTGTAAAACAGAATTACTGGATGGAATCATCACCGTAGGAAAGGATGAAGCTTTTACTATGGCGGTTCTTGCTGCTAAAAAAGAAGGAATTTTTATTGGAACCTCTTCTGGTGCAAGTCTTGCTGCTGTTTCTAAAAAACTAAAAGAAATTCCAGCAGGTTCGAAGGTTCTTACATTCTGTTATGATACAGGAGAAAGATACCTATCGGTTGAAGGTTTGTTCGTTTAATAGGAATTTAAAATCACCAAACTTCTAATAGTCGAATCACCGACAAAAGCAACAACAATCGCTTCTTATTTAGATAAGGATTGGGTTGTTGTTGCTACCAAAGGTCATATCAAAGACCTTCCTCCCAAGTCCTATGGGGTAGATTTTAAAAATCAATTTGAACCAGAATATGAATGGCTAAAGGGGAAAAAGACCGTTTTTTCTGCGATTAAATCCAAAGCCAAGTTATCTTCAGTTATTTATATCGCCAGTGACCCCGATCGTGAAGGGGAAATCATCGCCAAACATTGTTATGATGAACTAGTAAAATTAAAAAAACCAATTTTTAGACTAAGGCTAAAGGAAATTTCCAAAGAGGAAGTAAGTCGCCAAATCCAATTAAAGTTAGGACTCGATCTTGCAGAAATAGAATCACAAATTGCAAGGCGTGTTGTTGATCGAATTTTTGGATTTGAAGTATCGCCTGATTTGTGGAAACAATTAAAAATCTCTTCTTTGTCGGCGGGTCGTGTACAATCTACCGTTTTGCATTGGATTTGTGAAAGAGAAAAAGAAATTCAAAATTTTTCCAAAGAAATTTATTATCAATTAAAATTACACGGATCTGTTTTCGGAGAACCTGTCGATTTAGACCACCAAACAAAAGATAAACTAGACTCTAATTCAATACAAAACCTACTGTCGGAAATAGAAATTTTACCGGAACCAACAAAATTAAAAGAACTAACATTATCTCAAATCAAAAAGAAAAATATCAAAAGAAATCCCCTTCCCGCGTTTTCTACTGCCAGTTTACAAGAAACTAGTTTTCGCCTTTTGGGATTTGATTCTAAAAAAACAATGAAACTAGCACAAATGCTTTTTGAAGGGAAAAAAATTGGAACGGGAGAGAGGGTAGGCCTTATTACCTATATGCGAACCGATAGCACTCGAGTTTCATTAGATAAGCGAGAATTAGGCGAGAAGTATTTAAATAAAAATTATCCAGGTTTACTTTCTAATCTAAATTCTACTCCCAAAAAACAAAAAAAATACTCCCAGGATGCCCACGAAGCTGTCATCCCCATAAATCCAAATTTGACTCCGGATTCCATCTCCTCCTATTTATCACCGGATGAAAGAAAACTATACACCTTAATTTGGGAACGATTTTTAATTTCCTTAATGAAGCCGGAGTTAGGTGAAGAAACTGTCTATGAATTTCAGAAAGAGAAACATGTTTTTTCTTATAAAAATGAATTCATTACTGATTTTGGATTTAAAGCATTCACTAAATCGGATAAGAAAAAAATACAAAAACAATTGGATTGGAAATTGGGAGACAGGTTTCTTTACAAATCCTATACCATAGAAGAAAAACAAACAGAGCCACCAGTTCGTTACACTCAGGGAAAACTGGTTCAAAAAATGGAAGATACAGGTGTGGGTAGGCCTTCCACTTACGGGACCATTATAGAAACCTTAAAAACTCGGAAATACATAGTGGAATATCACAAATCCATTGGGCCTACGGCACTTGGATTGAAAGTCAATGATTATCTATTTTTAAACTTTCAAGATATGATTGGTGAGTCTTTTACAAAAGATTTGGAAGAGAAGTTGGACCAAGTCACTGAAAATAAAGAATCAAGAATCCTTCTGATCCAAAATTTCTATGAAGGTTTACTTCGTATCTTACGAAGTCCTAGAAAAAAAAATACTCCACTCGCATCTGTAAGTTTTCCTAAAGAGGAACCAAACAAACCAGAGAGAGCAGTTGCCAAAAAAACATCTTCTCGTAAAAAAGAAAATATTAAACTCGATTTCATTGAATCTAGTCTAAACCCTACAAACATTTGTCCTGTGTGTAAACAGGGATTTGTAAAAACCAAACTTGGCAAAAAAGGAAAAACCATTTATTTTTGTTCCCGTTACCCGCATTGTGACTACATAACTTATGAACCATAAACCAGAGAAAACATTGATCCTAGTTAATTTAGGTGGGCCTAGAAACACAGAGGAAATTGAAGTTTTTTTAACCGATTTATTTACGGACCCATTTGTTTTTGATTTGCCTTTACCTGAATTTTTTCGACTTCCATTAGCAAGGTTTATCGCTAAAAAACGCAGTCCCAAGGTACAAAAGATTTATGAATCTATGGGCTTTGGTGGTGGTTCTCCTTTAGTTTCCGAGACAGAAAAACAAGCCAAATCAATTGAAGGAATTTTAAATTTAAAAACCAATATAAATTGGACCGTTAAGGTTGCAATGACCTGTGGTTTTCCTCATATTAGAGATAATGAATTTGGAAAACCATCTCCAGACACCATCTATCTACCGTTATATCCTCAATACTCTCGTTCTACAGTTTTATCGACATTAAATCATTTGGAAAAAAAATTCAATGAATGTCCTGTCGGAAGTGGTGGGTATGTGCCCAGTTTTGCCGCCGATCCGAAGTTTCACCAAATATCTGCTAGGTTTATCTTTGAATTTTTTACTGGACTCTTAAATCCAGCAGATTTTTTACATTTTCCTAATGTAAGTTCAACTTTAGATTGGAAAGAGATAGATATTGTTTTTTCAGCTCATGGAGTTCCGATGCGGCTCATTCGCAAAGGAGACAGGTATATGCAAGAGATTGAATCTTCAGTAAAAGGAATTACAGAAGAACTCCGTCACTTAGGTTTTAAAGGGACAACCCATATATCGTATCAAAGTAAGGTGGGACCTGCAAAATGGACGGAACCAAGTTCCTTGCAGATGATAGAATCTCTAGCCAAAGAAGGGAAACAAATTGCTGTATATCCTATTAGCTTTGTCAGTGATCATTTAGAAACTTTAGAAGAAATCGGCGAACAATTTAAAGACCTTGCCTTAGAGACAGGTGCAAAATCTTTTACTAGAATTCCTGCTTTTGGAGTTTACTCTCCGTTTATCGAGTATTTGGCGGAGAAGGTGCTTTCGGTAGACAAATCAATTCATCACTGTGTCTGTAAAGAGATGGGTGGTGAATCACTCACCTCTTGTCGATTCAAATAAAGACCTGAGTCCAATTCCTTTTCGATAATTTCCAAAAAAGCGGATGTCTGTTCCTTTTGCCAACCAATCTGCTTCTAAAGAATCCAGTTTTTGGTTGAATAAAAACAATTTTCTATCGTAAGCAGGGAATACGCCGTTCCAAGAAGTCACATAAACTGCTGTTGGTGCATCATCTTTTTTTGTGATTACTTTTCTATCTTCCTCTAGAATGGATTCCCATGTGATAGAATCACCTGTTTTGGCTACACTCGGATAAATCCATGTTTCTGAATGAAGACCATCTTTTGCCCTTCCCGAAAAGATATCCGAATTGGATAAGACACCGAGTGCTCGGATTCCTTCGTTTTTACCAAAAAGGACTCCGAAACATGGTTTCTTTGTTAGGTGATTTTTTCCGAATCTTGTGATTGTTGTGATCGAAAGTAAATTGGGAACTTCATGGGGTTCAATGCGATCACCAAGAATTGGGATTAGAATTTTTAAAGATGTCGAAAATCGAATTTTTCCTTTCCAAGTAAGAATTTCTTCCAGCTGAACTGGTGGAAACTGAGTTTTGATTTGTATTTTAGGTTCTAAATATCGAACTAAATGAGAGACTAAATCTCCCATACCTTGGGGAAAGGATACGGTTCCATACGTTTTAGATTTATTTTTTTTTAGTTCCTGCAGGATTGTTTTTTTTCCTGTACCTTCCCATTTAGAGAAAATAGATTCTGCTTGGAGGGAGTCGAGCCGAGTACCATAAACTCCACCAATCGCCGGTTCGATGATATTTTTTGTAACAGAGGCGCCAAATATTTGGCTTGCCCAAGTTTCCAAGTTCTGGTTTTCATTAAATTTAATTTTTTTAAAAAGAACGGTAATAACTAATCGAATGCCAGTAAAAATAGAAATCGGAAGTCTAGATAATTTTCGATTGGTAAAGAAATACCTTCTTTTTGCGGCTTTATTTGGATAAACGGGAGTAAGGCCGATATCATCTAACATAGATTTCATATCGTCAGTTAGTAAAACACCATTGGCGGCAAGTTCGACAAGTCCCTCTTTCACGATTTTTGTTCCAATGACTCCGCCTAATGTATTGGACTGTTCGTATAAAGTAACAGAGTCTCCACGTTTCGTGTGATGGTAGGCCAAAAATAAACCAGTGATACCACCACCAATGATATGAACTTGGTCACTCATATTGCTTTCGAAAAAACAGGTTTTGTTGGTTGGCTTAGTTGTAATTTTTCATCGAAAGCCATTGCAATGATTCTTAAAAAAGGTTTTCCAAGTTCTGTCACAGTCAGCATATTTTCTTGCCAGCTTACCAGTTGGTCCGATTCCATTTCCCTTAGAAATTGAAATACATGGGTTTTCATTTCACTAGGAACATTCACTTTCCAGGATGTCATTAAATCTAAAATCAATTGTTTGCGTATTTGGTCAGATTTCGTTAATTTATGTCCACGAAGGATTGGAATGATCCCATCTAACAAAGACTTGCGGTATTTCATTTCTAGTTTTTGGTTTTGGAAAAAAAGATCGGGAGTTTCTGAAATGGATGAGGAACCTAATCCTAACATAACATCTGTTTTTGAGTCACTATAACCCATAAAGTTTCTATGGAGTTGGTTTGAATTGAAAGCCTTCCAGAGTTTATCGTGGGGAAGGGCAAAATGATCCATTCCAATTTCTCTGTAACCTTCTTTTTCTAACAATTGTCTTCCGATTTCATATAAGTCACGTTTTACCGTAGCTTCTGGAAGATCTTTTTCTGTAAATAGACGTTGTGATGCTTTGATCCAAGGTACGTGGGCATAAGAGTAAAAAGCAATTCTATCTGGTTTTAGTTCTAATGTCCTTTCGATAGAATATTTCATTGAATCCAAAGTTTGTTTGGGTAGACCATAAATAAGATCAAAATTGATGGAATCAAAACCAAGAGCCCTTGCTTCGCGCGTTATATTTTCAGTAAGTTCAAAAGGTTGGATTCTGTTGACTAACCTTTGTACTTCGGGATCAAAGTCTTGTACTCCCAAACTAATCCTTCGGAATCCAAGTTTTTGTAGTAGTTTAAGTTGGGAAACTCTTGTCCTTCTTGGGTCTACTTCAATCGAATACTGTGGGTCTTCTGTTGGATTTAGTTTATTTAAAATATAATCAATCGTAGACTCTAGATGGTAGTCTGAAAGGTAGGTAGGGCTTCCACCGCCTAAGTGGAGTTCGCTTAAGTTTTTACCTTTTAAACTATTAACTTTATCTGTATAAAGATTTAATTCATTTTTAATCGCCGCCACATAAGGTTCTTCAACCGTATGGTTTTTGGTGATGGATGTATTACATCCGCAAAAAGTACAGAGTGTTTCACAAAAAGGAATGTGAAGGTATAAGGCGAGTTTCGATTCCTTCGGAGTTAAGTGAGTTTCCAAAGATTGGATACATTCTTCTAAAGTTGGGGAATCGGTCCAATAAGGAACTGTTGGATAACTTGTGTATCTTGGTGCTGGTGTATCGTATTTTTCGAGTAATTGTTTCATTCGCTAAATACCTTTCTTGTTTCTTCAATGAGCATATGGACCGAAGTTTCTGGTGTGAACTGTAAAACTCCATGTCCAAGTCCCGCCACCCATCCTTTCCTTTCATCAGGACTTAAATCTTTGATTGGTAAAAGATACTCTTTTATCTTTTGTTTTAAAACCGATGGATCTGCGAAAAGAAGTTCCTGATCAAAATTTCCTTGGATAAAACCATAAGCCCCAAAGTCTTTGAGCGTTTGTTTGATGGAAAATCTATGATCCACACCAAAACCCGCTAAACCCGGAATTTCTGAAATTTGCCTTACGTGTTCTTCGGTGGAATTTTTTGCATAATATCCGATTTGTTTTGGATAGAGTTTTGCCAATTCGGAAATTGGCCTTGCAACATATCTTTGGAAGTTATAAGGATCTAACATACCGGCAGCGGTATCAAAAATCATTACTACCTCTGCACCACCTTGCAATTGTAACTCGATATTTTGTTTAAGGAGAGGAACAAGTATGGAATAGAATTGATCTACAAAATTTTGATTTGTTTTGATAAATGATAAATTTCCGTCATGTTTTCCTATACTAGCGTAGGTCATTAATGTAAATGGGCCACCCACAAATCCAATAAGAGAAACATCTTTAGGTAAAACTTCTCTTGTTCGAATGACAGCTTCTTTTTGAAATTTTAATCCTTCGATTGCTTCCTCAGGTGTTTTTAATTTTAATAAATCTTTTTCGGAAGTGAGGGAAAACGAAAGTTTGGGACCGGGATCATAAGTTAAACCCATTCCCAATGCTTCTAATGGAAAAAGCAGGTCGGAAAATAATATACTAACATCAAAACCAAATTCCTGAACGGGACCAAGTGCCACTTCTGCTGCAAGTTCTGGTTGTTTGCATAAATCCATAAAACTATAAATTTCTTTGAGTTTACGGTAATGGGAGTGGTATCTTCCCGCTTGGCGCATAAACCATATAGGTGGGATTTTTTGGGGTACTAAATTTAAGGCATTGGCAAATCTTTCATTTCTAAATGTAGTTGTAATCATTTTTGTTCCTTTAGTGCCTGTTTGGTTTTGTTCAAAGTGGCTTCTATAATTTCCTCGGAATGAACCGCCGAAAGAAATCCCACCTCATAACCGCTAGGTGCAAGATATACACCTTGGTTTAGGAGTTTGTGAAAAAATATAGCAAACCTGGATTTGTGGTCACTGGGAATGGCTGTTATGGTGCGAACAGGGTCTTTTGTTTTTCCCTTTAACCAAAAAAGACTTCCGAAAGTTACGGCTTCCCAGTTTGAATCTCCTGTTTCTACCAAAAGTTTTAATATTCCAGAGGTTAATCGTTTTGTTTTTGCTTCTAATTCTGGATAGGGATTTTCATTCCATGCTTTCGTTAAAGTTTTAAGACCCGCACGCATGCCGATAGGATTTGCCGATAAGGTTCCCGCTTGGTAAACTGGGCCACTGGGTGCGACTAAATCCATAAGGTCTTTTTTGCCGGCATAGGCTCCTACAGGAAAACCTCCACCGATGATTTTACCATAACAGACGAGGTCAGGGACAATTCCTGTAAGTCCCGCCATCCCTTGGAAAGAAACACGAAATCCAGAGATTACTTCATCAAACAATAGTAAGGTTCCGTATTTCGTTGTTAGTTCCCTGCATTTTTTTAAGAATTCAGATCTCTGTGGAAGAAGGCCGTAGTTCGCAGGAATCGGCTCAATGATAAGACAAGCTATGTCCTTTCCTTGTTCTAAAAATAAATTTTCTAGGGCAGTTTCATCATCTAACGGTAGTACGAGGGTGTTTTGGATGATTTCTGGTCCAATTCCTTTACTATCACTCGAACTGAGTCCTGCAAGACCAGAACCCGCTTTTACAAGGAGTTGGTCTAAGTGACCGTGGTAACAGCCGTCAAATTTTAAAATTTTACTTCTACCTGTAGCTGCTCTGGCAACTCGAAGGGCACTCATCACAGCTTCTGTCCCTGAGTTCACAAATCGGATTTTTTCGGCCCAAGGAATTTTACTTGTGATGAACTCTGCTAGTTCCAAGGAATAAGGTTCACAAGCTCCAAATGACCAAGCCTTTTTTACCGTATCTTCCACTACTTCTTGGATTTCTGGATGTCTATGACCAAAAAGAAGTGGGCCAAAACTCAAACAATAGTCGATAAATTCTTTTCCTTCGACTGACTTTAAATAGGCGCCTTTAGCTTCACTAAAAAAAATAGGTGTGCCACCAACGGAGGCAAAGGAACGAACGGGACTATGGACACCACCTGGAACCACATTTTTAGAACGTAGAAATAGTTCTTCTGAATTCATGAATACAACCTTTGTGCAATCCTTGCACCATAAGTAATTAAATAAGAAGACCCGGCTCTCCTAAAGACGTCCCAAGTTTCTTTTAATCCTTCTTCAAAATTTAAAAAACCTTCTTTGGCTAAATACACAAGGCTTGCATATTCACCACTGACTTGATAAGCACCTGTAGGAAGTCCTGTTTTTTCTTTGATGGGACCAATGAGGTCAATGGCCGTCATTCCTGGTTTTACCATAAGTAAGTCAGCACCTTCCTCTTTATCCCGAAGGGATGTGTGGATGGCTGTATCACGATCCCTAACATCGAGTTGGTAACCGCTCCTATCACCAAATTGTGGTGAGGAGTCTGCCGCACCTCGGAATGGTCCATAAAAATTACTTTTGAATTTTGTTGAATAACTCATAATAGGGACCATTGAATGTCCGTTAGTATCTAGTATTTTTCGATGTGATCCCACTCGACCATCCATCATATCGCTAGGGGCTATTCCATCGGCCCCAGCATCTGCATAAATCAGCGCTAAATCAGACAATCGTTTCAGCGTTAAATCAAGATCAATACTTCCTGATTGATGAAAATGACAACAATGGCCTGTAGTTGTTACCGAACAGATACAAGTATCGAGCCATAAAAACATATCAGGGAATTTCTTTTTAATCGCACTAATGTTAGAATGGTAAAAGTCTTTTGGAAAACTTGTATCCGATTTGTCTTTCGGAACCATAAATAATAAAAATTGGGATACACCGGCTTTTAAATCTGATTCTATTTGATGGAAAATTGATTTATCTGTATCACGAAATACTCCAGGTAAACCTTTGATTGGTTCTTTTTCATCAATACCTTCGGCAAGAAAAAGTGGTTGGATCATTTTATTGACATTGAGTGATCCTGTTTCACCTAAGTTTCTTAAATATTGGTTGGAACGTAATCGTAGTGTTTGTTTTTTCATGGTTTTACATACCTTTCTACCCAGGAATCAAAAGACAATGAGACAAAGACTCTTTGATTTGAAGCTTCTTCACCTATTGTTTGTTTGATTTTTGTGAATGTGGATCCAGGACCTACAAAATGAATTACTTCGAGAAGTTCTGGAAATCGTTTTGTTACTATATCAAACTCCGAACCACTGCGCCAATAAGCTGCTTTGATTTTGGAAGTATCAAAGGGAACAGGGATTTCTGGTGCTGAAACAAAATATGTTGGAATGACAGGATAAATGCTATTTTGTTTGTCTGAATCTACATGTGTGAGTTTTACAAAATCGGTTTTTCTTCCGAGAAGTAAATCGATCATGGGAGGTTCACTTTCACCTAATCCATCACAGGTGCCATTGACCCAAAATCCGCGAAGAGCCAAATCTTTCCAGGTGGAAAGACCGGCAGACCAAAGGATTTGGTTGGTTGGATTGACAGATAAATCGAGTGGAAAGGCATATCCTCTAGAAACAAATACATCTACATCTTTGGGGAGAGAGTAGGTAAGCCTTTCTCTTTGTCTTGCCGCCATTTTAGCATTGGGGGGCCAAACTTCGGAGCGATCAAAACTGAAATCGGGAGTTCCTGACAACTCCTTAGAAAATAAAGTTTTCCCGTCTTCTGTTTCTCCTTTAACAAAAGTTATTTTTCCATAATCTCTTGTTAAAACAGAAACTCCAATTTTCTGATGGCAACCACCGCCATACTTGGATAATATTTTTCTTTCTTCATTTGCAGTGAGTTCTGCTTCTTTGTTTGTGATTTCACGAAGAATGGATTCTAATTCTTTATCTTCCTTTCTGATTTCTGCACAAAGAGCACCTTGTGCGGGAGCACTAGGAAAAATTGAAGAAGGTAATACCATAAAGAGAGAAAGATTGATGGTTTCGCTAATTAGTTTTTTGATCGCAGGTAATTCTGGAATTTGGTTTTCTTCATCTTTGAATCCAAGGATTCGATCTAAGGCAGCTTTTGCGACTAAGATACCGCCGTTTTCATGTTCCAAATACTTTCGAAGTCTTGTTTGTATATTTCCTCGGACAGATTCTATTTTAATATCAAAGGTATTGATAGGTGTCGGAAAAAAAGTTTTAATGAAATCTTTTATATGGTGTTCTCTTCTGGGTGAAGAAGTAAGAATTGTGATTTCTGTTGGAGCCGAAATCCATTTATTTCTTTTGAATAATAAAACATCTCTTACATCTTCTCTAGGAAGAATGGGTATAAGAATGGTATCTTTTCTTTCTCTTAGATCCATATCTTTCCAAGAATGAATGACAATATCAACTTTATGATTGATTAAATCTTCTTGGAGGTCCTTTGTAAAAATTCCTTGTCCTGCAAATTGCCAGAGCGGAGTTTTTAGGTCTTTGTCACCTGCCGATTCGCGAAAGACTGGTTGGAAGTTTTTAGTTTTGTTTTTTTCCTGAAGAGCTTTGATGACAGAAAAAATTTGAATTCGAGAGAGTAGGGAGGATCTTCCTCCGACTTTAATCAGTTCAGACAAGTAAATCTTCCCATCCATTCATAATATGTATTTGTTCTTCCTCCCTTTCCCGGGTGAGTTCAGTGAGAAAGAATTGTAAATCCATTTTTACTGATTGGATTTGTTCATCGGTTTCTTGCAAATCTCCCAAGATTTTGGAAAGAGGGATATAACTTTGGTATTTAGGTTCTGTAAAACCTGTTTCACGAAAATCTAAAATCAGTGATGAACCTTCGATCATTGTTTCCCAGTTGAATGGTAAAAAACTAGATGCGATAACAATAGCTTCGTTAGTAGGTTTGTAATCTTCCCAGTGGTAAGTTGTGATTGGGAATTCTTTTTGTAATTCACTCATCCTAGTTTGGTTTCGGCCGATGAGTCGAACTTCTTTGTTTTTGGAAACAAGATAAGGAAGAATGGATGTGGCAAGTTTTCCTGTTCCCAGTAAGGTGACTGTTTTGTGTTTTTGCAAATAGGATTCGGCAACACTTCCGTAAGTTTGTCTGCCAATGCCTGTTAAATATTTGGAACGAATTTGTTTTGTGTGCTCCAGGATTTGATCCCGTAGTCTCAAAAGTGAAAGTGCAAAGGTAGAATCATTTACTTTATCTTCCCGGAAACGATCTCGGAACTGTGCTTGGATTTCTGATTCTCCAAATAATTTGGATCGTAAACCAGAAACCACTTCTAATAAAAAACGGTAAGCTTCGTATCCATGAAACACTTCATGGTTTTTATAAAATCGTTCTGTTTCTGAAAGGGGAAAGAGTCTACGGTCTCCAAATGCAATGGTTCTTTGGCAAGTTTGCCAAACCTCTAGACCTGGTTCGTCTAAGGATTTACTGGGATCATTGGAATGTAATAGAATCAGGTTCGACCACATAATTTTATTTTATCAAATACAAGCTCCCAACTGTCACAAGATTGTCAGTATCTAAAAAAATAAAATATGATATTGAAACTTAGTCTCAATTATAAAGGAATGGTTTATGATGAACGAAGAAAATTGGAAAGAAAAACTCACTCCCTTACAATACCAAGTCACTCGCGAAAAAGGCACCGAACGCCCGTTTACTGGTGAATACTATGAACATAAAGAAAAGGGAATATACTTATGTGTTTGTTGTGGTGAAAAATTATTTTCTTCTCAGGCTAAATATGATTCCGGTAGTGGATGGCCGAGTTATTACGAACCAGTCAGAGAAGAAGCTGTCGCAACTGAAAAAGACCAAAGTCATGGAATGGTGAGAACGGAAATCCATTGTAAAAACTGCGGAGCACATTTGGGGCATGTTTTTCCTGATGGACCTAAACCAACAGGACTCAGGTATTGTGTGAACTCAGCCTCTTTAAAGTTTGAAAAGGAATCTTAATTGATTCGAGTGAAAGGATCCAGGATGGTTTGTAAAAACAAAGACTGGATCTTTCATGATAAACTGATCATCTGATTTGGTTCTATTCTTTTAACCAAGAAACTTCGATACAACCCTCAGGTTTTCTTGTTTCGGGTATAACGGCGCGGTCTAGGGCTACGGCCCCGAGGTTCACACCAATACGAAGGGCAATCCTTTTGGCTAGATGCGAATACTGATTGGCTTCACAACGATTTCCAAGACGTGATTCTAATTTAGAGATTTGTAATAGAAGGCTTGCGTTTCCTTCTGATTCTTTCATGCCAATCGCATGTTTGAGTTGGATGGCTTTTTTTAAATCTTCTCTTGCAGAAAGTAAATCGTTAGATTCCATTTTTTGAATGGCCCTTTCTTCCAAACTGGTGATGACAGTGGGAATCCTTGACAAACGAACCGCCCTAAGGATGTCCTCTGCTGGTTCATCCAAAATGGGATTTGCATGCAAACCAAAAGAAATGATGAAAAGTATAGCAATTTGGTATTTGATCATACAAGACGTGCCTCACTGACTCCGTTCTCTAATAGATTGCATAATTTGTGCCAAGGGAAGGAAATACTCATAGACGGTAGAGGGCTTGCCTTTCCAATGAAACTGACTCTGGCCGAGCGATCGCCTTTTTCCTTCCTTCCGGGAGGAAAGGGGAGGAAAGTCCGGACACTAGGGGACAATCGGACCGAGTAACACTTGGGCCTTTGGATTTCAGAAATGGGGTCCAGGGGACGGAAAGTGCAACAGAAAGTAAACCGCCTACTTCGGTAGGTAAGGGTGAAAGGGTGGGGTAAGAGCCCACCGCTCTATTTGTAAAAATAGGGGCATGGTAAACCCTCCGATGTGCAATCTCAAGTAAACAACCGTTATGAGTTTGTCCCGCCAGGTTGTGGGTAGAGAGCATTAGATAAATGGTCGCATAAAACAGAATCCGGCTTACGGGCCAGAGTCACCTTTTTTTAAAATGGATTGAATCACCTCTTCTTCGTTAGGTGGATAGAATACACAAACCAGACTTCTGATTTTTAAAATAGTTTCGGCAAGAGAAGTTCTTGTTTCGGTTTTATTCCAATTTTCATAACCAATTATGATTCCACAAGTTTCTTCCATTCCAACAAAATCTTTAGCAGAATAGTTTCTCATCCCATTTTCATCTAAAAACTGTTTTAGCCCATTTTGGGATATGGACTCTTCTGATTTGTAAATCACAACTATTTCGTCGTTCTCTACTTCTAATACTTTTTTTGCATATCCATAACACCATCGTATTTGATCTGTTAGGTCTTCATCAGCTTTGATGAATTGTACATCAGAGAGGTTCCCTTGGATGGGAGATTCAGAAAAATCATTTAGTAGTGAATTTGCAAAATTAACAATTTCAGGAGAATTGCGAATATTTCGTTTGATATCCCATACATGCACAGAAAGGGAATTCCAATATTCTAACATGGGTGATTCTAAATATTTGAATCTTCTCGAAATAAAAAGAATCCAGTTTTTATTTTCCCAAAAGTACTTAGATAAATATAATAAAACTTCCTTTTCCGGTGATTGATCCAAGATATCTTCGATCCCGTCCGCAATCAGAAGATCAATATTGTTATGGTTGATTTCATTTATATTAGAGATGAGATCTATATTTGTTTTTTCAGGGATATTTTCTAACTCTTCTTTCCAAATTTCGTATAGTGCTTTGGCACCTTGCCATAATAATACTTTTTTTCCAGCACGTGCGTTTTGTAAGGCTAACTCTCCCGCAAGTATGGATTTTCCAGAACCTGTACTACCGAAAA
This sequence comes from Leptospira bandrabouensis, assembly GCF_004770905.1. Classification (NCBI taxonomy): domain Bacteria; kingdom Pseudomonadati; phylum Spirochaetota; class Leptospiria; order Leptospirales; family Leptospiraceae; genus Leptospira; species Leptospira bandrabouensis. Next base: position 96,385 of record NZ_RQHT01000006.1, read on the forward strand.
CTAGGTTATGTGAGTAGTTGCTAATTCCTTCCACCAATTGAAATTGTTCTTTGGTAAAAAATAATAAATTCTCTTCTTCTTTTTCTTTTTGGGAACGAAATGTTTGAAAGAAGTTTAAATTCTTTTTAATGATTTCATGTGCTTTTACTAAGACCGATTCCGGTAGAGGTTCCCTGTTATAACGAAATAAAATCGATTCTATAACAGAATTTAAATTTACATCATCCTCAACTTCTTTGCCACCAAACACATACAGGTGCCTGTCGTTTGGGAGGTGAAATTCTTTTCTTTCGTTTTTTAAAAAGAAAATAGCACTGTCATAATAATCTGGTGGGAATAAATCAGTGAGTTGGTTGTGGTTTTTGAAAAATTCACGAATCAAATCTCTTTGGGTTTGTGCTTGTTCAATGGGATTGGTATAGGACTTTCCTTCTACCGGGTTCCATTCTCTGGCTCTTACGTTATAAAATTCCCACTCACCTTTTTTTTCTCTCCACCTCCCGTTTTTTAATTCAATGGTGATGACCCCGTAAGGGGAAACCACAAGGAAGTCAATTTCTCTCATGGGGACATCGGGTGTGATGAGGGTGAGGGAATAATAAATATTACATGGGATACGAATTTCGTTTGAAAAACGATGGTAAAAATGGGATTCGAGCGAAACGTCCTTCGCTTTTCCGTGAAACTGTTTTGGGTAAATCATTTTTTAGTTCTGTAAACTGACCACCAAGGTTTTCCTTGGTGATATGAAACTGATACCACCAACCGTAATTTTCTGCCTATTGTTTTGTGCCTGCGCCGGTGGGAATATTAAAATAAAGATTCGTCCTGACCTTTCTGGGGATTTGGTTTTATACCAAAAAAAAATAACGAAAAAACCTTCGGGACTTTTTTTTGGCTCTGGTCTTGTGCCTACGGGGGAATTGGAAATTTCTATTAAGGAAAGAGCTTACAAGTTTTCTAATTACACTCATATCCTCCCTCCGGGATTTCGATTCATTGAATTTACAGAAGACAAAACCCAGGAAATCCAATTGGTTGTGGATACAAGCCAATCCTCTCCCTTACTAAACGCTCTGGAAATTAACAAAGCAGAAATTGATTCCATTTTGAATGAAGCAAAACAAAGAGATGATTTACTTCGTTTTAATACTTTGGTGGAATTCATTCAGTTTGAAATCCAATTTCCCTTTGCTATAAAAAAAGTAAAATTTGCCGATCCTAGAACTCCAGGGGAATGGACAGTTAGGTTGGATAGTGCAGAAAAGATGGTAGTCAATATTCCTTTGCATTCCGTTTGGAATAATGAACACCAACTAACAACGATTCAAATTTATCCAGATTCGAATTAGGATTTGTGAAAGTATTTTGAATTTAAGTTTTCGATGATTTCTTTTAGGGCTAATCTTCTTTCCTTTTGGTCAGGAAGGATTTCTTTTAAATTCCTTCTCATTTCAAAAAGAGTTTCCATTAGTTCATGATCATCCTCTGGTAGAATTTCTTCAAAAAGTTTGCGGAGTGTGGAAGATACACCTGCAAATTTTCCATCGGTAGATATGGCAAATTGAACCGGGCCAATGGAGACACTTGAGGAAGAATAAAAATCACAATTTTTGGGATCATCTACAGAGTTTACCCAAATCCCTTTTTCTTTTGCCATTTTACGAAAGGATTGGTTGGTTTCAGAATCACTCGTTGCTAAAAAAATAATATCTCGATGATTTAAATCTTCTTCTCTAACTTCTCGTTTTTCAGTGGATATATTGGGATATTGGTTTAAAAAAGTTTTAACCTCATCACTAAAGTCTATGGAGATTACATGGAGTTTTGCGCCTGTAAACTCTAATCCATACAGTTTTTCCAAACATGCATTCCCACCACCAACGATGAGAATATTTTTGTTTTCTAAGTTTAAGAAAATAGGATATTTTTTAAAATCCATTAGGTAAGAAGAGCCATAAGAGTCTGTTTTTCAATTTTTTCAGCTCTCTTGAGCAGGGGACGTACGGCTTCTCCCACATAAAGAATTCCTGGACCAGACGTATGTTTTTGTATTCCATCTAACAATGTATCGGCGAGAGTAGAGGATGTGTATGTGGTTTTTTTCCCACCTACATTTTCTGCAAGGACAATCGGGGTTGTATCCTTGATTCCTTTTTGAATCAATCTTTCTGCGAGTTCCTTGGTTTTTTTACTGCCCATAAGAATGACAATGGTTCCAAAAAAGTTTTCCATTCCGATCCAACTGCGTTCGTCTTCTAAAATGGTATGTCCATCTAAGATGATGATTTGCCTAGAAATGCCCCGAACTGTCAGTGAGATACCTAAGTCTGCTGCACCTGTGGTCACAGAACTCACACCGGGAACCACTTCGAAAGGAATTCCATAAGTTTCCAAACTTTGGATTTCCTCGGCAAGCCTACCAAAAACAGAAGCATCTCCCCCTTTCAAACGAACCACTCGTTTTCCTTCATTTGCATATTTGACAAGGAGTGAATTTATCTCATCCTGGGTGCGGGCATGTTCTTTGGCCCGTTTTCCCACATAGAGGATTTCTGCGTTTTGTGGGAAAAGATCCAAAAAACTGGGATCTAGCAGGGCATCGTAAAGAATGACCTCAGCGGATTTGATGCGGTCTCTGCCACGAAGGGTCAAAAGGTCGGTGGGGCCTGGGCCACCGCTGACGAAACTAACAAATCCAGGTTCTGTCTTATTGGAGGACATATCTGTTATACCTTGCCATATTGCTAGAAATAGTCAAGTGAATGGCTAATTATTTCTACAAAATCTCCATTTTTTTGGTTTACTTGGGGCGTATCTCTGGGGAAAGATTCAATTTATAAGACTTTTTGGATGTTTTACTGGAATCCAAATCGAAAATAGGTTTTTATGTTATCCGATGAGAAGCGCAATCGATTTTTACAATTACTGAAGGAGTCCACCAAAGACGAATGGGTTTGGATGTCAGGGTATTTAGCTGCATTGACCCAACCAAGTCTTGCGGGGAGCAGCGTGGATGTTTCCATCACAGCTCCTGTGAGTATAGATTCAGGAACGGATCCTTTACACGGAAATCTAAAAACCCAACCTATCCAATGCAGCGTGGTTTACGGAACAGAAACTGGAAATTCCAAAAAACTCGGAACAGAACTTGTTAAAAAATTAAAGGAACTTGGTGTTTCGGCTAAACTTAAAAGTACAGATACTTATAAAGCCAAAGACCTAAAAGAAGAAGAGTATTTGTTTGTGGTAGTATCCACTCATGGAGACGGGGAACCACCACAAGCGGCAAAACCTTTTATTCAAATTTTGAAAGATACAAAAGATTCTTTATCAAAGGTAAAGTTCGCAGTGCTTGGGTTAGGTGATACTAGTTATCCGCTTTTTTGTCAAACTGGAGAAGACGTGGATTCTTTGTTGGCAAACCTTGGGGCAGAACGCATCCAACCATTAGGTAAATGTGATGTAGATTTTGAAATCGTCGCCAAACCTTGGATGAGTGAACTTATCTCTAAACTCAATGCTCATTCAAAAACAGCCACCACCCAAAGTGCAAATCCTGGACAAAACCAGGCGGCTAAACCAGCATCAAGTGGAAAGGTTGTTTATGAAGGTTCTGTTGTCACAAATATTGTTTTAAACGATATTGGAGCTAGCAAATCCACAAGACATATTGAAATCAAAACACCAGTTCCTATTGACTATTTACCAGGAGACAGTGCAGGATTTTTAGCTTACAATCGTGACGAAGAAATTAATCGAATATTATCCCTATTAAAAGCTGATCGTGAAACCCGCGTTACTTACAAAGGGGAAACGTGGATGGCTTACGATTTGTTTCGTAAAAAAGTATCCATTCGTTTTTTACCTGATAGAGTGATTCAAAAGTATGCATCACTAGTTGGAAAAGAAATTCCATCAGGCAAAACTGATTTGGATGTTTTACTCACTCTAAACCCGTCAGAAACAAAATTGGACATCCAAACCATTGTAGATATTTTAGAACCTATCGTTCCTAGATATTATTCCATAGCTTCTAGTCCATCGGCTCATGGGGAAGATGAAGTCCACCTAACTGTTGCAGAAGTAGAGATCGAAACATTTACTGGAATCAAAACGGGTTTTTGTTCCGGGTTTTTAGCAGATTTAAAAGAAGGAGATACCGTTCCTTTTTTCATCCAAAGAAATCATTCCTTTCGTCTCCCAAGTCCTGACACCGATATCATTATGATTGGACCGGGAACTGGAATTGCACCGTTTCGAAGTTTTTTATTCGAAAGGGAACAAAATTCGGGGAACGGAAAAAATTGGTTATTTTTTGGAGAAAGAAACTTTGTCTCCGACTTTTATTACCAAACAGAACTTTTGGAACTTATGGACACAGGCGTCTTACATAAGTTAAATACTGCTTTTTCCAGAGACACAAAACAAAAGGTTTATGTGCAGGACCGAATGGGTGAAAATGCAGCGGAGCTTTTGAAATGGATCGAAAATGGGGCAGTCATTTATCTTTGTGGGTCAAAAGATCCAATGAGTAAGGATGTCGATCGCAAACTCATTGAAATTTTATCGGAAAGAACATTTGATACCGGTAAAGATGCTTCTGATTATCTAAAAGAATTAGAAGAAGCCGGTCGTTATATTAAAGACGTTTACTGAGGAAATCATGGCAGAACAAAAAAAAGAAACACTCGCAGAAAAGGTTAAACGCCTTAGCCGTGGACTTAGAGGGACACTGGCTGAAAGCCTAAAGGATGAACACACTGGTTCTTTACGTTCCGATGACCAACTCTTACTTAAGTTTCATGGGATGTACCAACAAGATGACAGGGATCGGAGAGAAGAACGCGCAGCTAAAAAACTAGAACGTTTGTATTCCTTTATGATTCGTTTGCGAATTCCTGGTGGGATGATTGGCCCTGTTCATTGGGAAGCCTTACACAATGTCGCTGGAGAAAACTCTACTGGCACCATCAAAATCACCACTCGCCAAACAGTACAACTTCATGGGATTTTAAAATCAAAAATCAAACCAACCATCAAAGCCTTTGATTCTGTGTTTTTGGATTCGATTGCTGCATGTGGGGATGTGAATCGTAACGTAACTTGTACATCAAATCCTGCCACAAGCCCCTTACATAAGGAAGTGTTTGGCTACGCCGGTGAAATCAGTAGGTCACTATTACCAAAAACAAGGGCTTATTACGAAATTTGGCTCGATGAAAATCTTTTGGCAGAAAAAGAAGAACCAGAAGATCCTTTATATAAGGATGTTTATCTTCCCCGTAAGTTTAAAATTGCAATTGCAATCCCTCCTTACAACGATGTGGACCTTTTCACAAATGATATAGGTCTAATTGCTATCATTGAAAATGGACAACTCATCGGTTTTAACGTAGCAGTCGGTGGTGGACTTGGAACCACTCATGGAAATCCAGACACATACCCGCGAGTAGGAACTGTATTTGGTTTTATTCCTAAAAAAGATATCTTAAAAGTTGTTTATGAAATCGTAACTGTCCAAAGAGATTTTGGAAATCGCGAGGACAGAAAACTTTCTCGATTGAAATACACCTTGGACCGCTTAGGTGTTGAGTTTTACAAACGTGAAGTGGAAAAACGAGTAGGGATTAGTTTTGAACCAGCAAAGGATTACCAGTTCACTCAAAGATCTGATGATTTTGGATGGAAACAAGATGCGGCAGGTAACTGGCATTATACGGTCTTTGTGGAAAATGGTCGTGTTTGTGATGAACATGGTTATAATTTAAAAACAGCACTTTTAGAAGTTTCTAAAACTAGACGTGCTACATTCCGATTTACTTGTAACCAAAATCTAATTTTATCTGATATTTTTCCGAAAGATAAAGACTTAATCGAATCCATTCTTGTAAAATTTGGAGTTCATCGTAAAACTGCCGAAGTTTCACCAATTCGAAAAAACTCAATCGCTTGTGTAGCATTAAACACTTGTTCGCTTGCCTTGGCAGAAGGACAAAGATACCTTCCCAGTCTGATTGATAAAATTGAACCCATCCTTGAAAAACATGGACTGGCAGAAGAACCAGTGTCTATCCGGATGACAGGTTGTCCTAATGGATGTGCAAGACCATACATTTCAGAGATCGGTCTTGTGGGAACTTCGTATGGAAAATACAATTTACACTTAGGGGCAGATGCCGAAGGATACCGACTCAATCGTAAATACAAAGAAGATTTAGATGAGACGGCGATTCTTTCGGAATTGGATGGACTCTTTGGAAGATTTTCGAAAGAAAGAAATACGAAAGAATCTTTTGGAGATTATATCAATCGGATTGGAATCTTAAACTAAGATTCCAATCCCTTCGGGGCGGTTTGATTCCAATAGGTAGCGATGGCGGCACCGGCTAACAGGTGCCAGATTCCCCACCATGCACAAATCATTGCCATTCCACCAAGACCATCAAAAAAACTAAAAACGATCGCAAGACCAAGACTTGAGTTTTGGATTCCCGTTTCAATGGCTATCGTCTTTCTGTCACCAAGTGGCAATCTGAATAGTTTCCCAAAATAATATCCAAGAGAAAGTCCGGCCAAGTTCATTATAAATACAAGACCAAAGAGAAGATGGATGTATTCTTTAAAGAATTTCCAATTGGTGGCAAGTGCTCCAACAATAAAGAATGCGAGTAATAAAATGGAGATCCTTTGTACGGCTCGTTTCACCGTATGAGTGAGTTTGGGGAATAGTTTTTGGAAGAGAATTCCGAGAATCAGTGGTACCACTAGTAGTACAGTGATGGAAACTAAAATCTCATAAGGACTTACCGAAATAGATTTGAGATATTCGCGAGTGACCGGTAGTAAATTCCCCCAAAAGAAAAATCCAATGGGAGTTAAGAGAAAGGCAAAAGCAGAAGAAAAGGTCGTAAGACTCACTGAGAGTGCTAAATTCCCTTTTGCCAAATGGGTAAAAAAGTTGGACATATTCCCACCAGGACATGCTGCCACAAGCACCATTCCTAAAGCAAGACCTGGGTGCGGGTTCACCACCCAGATGATGAGAAGGGTGGCCACTGGTAACAATATATATTGGCTAAAGAGACCAACAAACGCTGGTTTGGGAAAACGCAAAAGATGTTTGAAATCGTGGAGTTTTAATTCCAAAGCAATTCCAAACATAATAAATCCAACCAGAGCATTGATTAAATACACTGAGTCTTTGTTAAAATTGAGACGAACGGAATTGATATCCATATTATTCCGACCATCCTACAAGAATTCGGCGTGGGCCAGTAAAGGGAAGCCTTCCATGAGAAACTGATAAATTATCAATGATGAGGACATCTCCTGTTTGCCAAGGAATGGCGACTAAATGTTTCCAAAAAACATCAGAGATGGATTTCATTTCTCTTGCCGAAATTTCTTCTCCATTTCCATAGGTAACATGTACATCATGGGACTCTGGTCCTAAAATTCGTTTGATGGTTGTTAGAAGAGTGAGTAGAGCTGCTACACCAAAAGAACGAATTGTTTTTTGTTTTTTAAAAATTTTCCATACTTCACTCACAGCTGCTTGGTAGTGAAAGGTTTGAGAATGGTTATGCCAAGCGATTGTATTTGTTTTTGGATGAACTCGAAATCCTGATTGTTCGTTGGTAATGGTTATGGAATCTTTTCCAAACCAATCTAAGTGAAATCTATTTTGATCGGATATTTTTTGTATCTCCTCCAAATTGGTAGTACCAAACATTTCGTCCCAACGTTTTGTCTTCCATAAAGAGAACCTTGCTTTTTGGGATGGACCATCATACCGCCTTCTATAACGAATTCCGTGGTGTTCTATTTTTTCTTTGATCTTTGGATCTATCTCTTTATAAATTTCGCGAAGATCTGTGAGAGGAGTTTCCCCGCCTGTCTCTGAGGCTTTTTCTGCATAAAAAAATAAAAGTTTCGGTGGGTTGTCGAGAAAACTCATTTCTGCATGTTGCATGATCGGGTAGTGGGGCGGGAGTTCACTTGCAGTAAACACATGTTTAACGACCTGATCTCTAGGCGATGTTCCTAAATAGAATTCACCCAATTTTTCTTCGGTAGCAAAAAGAATGGATTGGAAATCGGCGGCTTCATGGATAGGAAAACCACGGAAGAGAATGGCTCCGTAGTTTTCTAAGTCATCTCTCCATTCTTTCTGGTTTTGCCTTACCCAATGGATTAGATCTTGAACCTCTCTTTCTTCTTTTGGTTCGTAGACAACAGGGAGTTTCGTCTCCCCGATAAAAGATTTACGGATCCATTTTGTTTGGGTAGCGGTGGACTGAGTCATAATACTGTCAGCTTAGCGAAGCCGGCAGTATTAAATCAAGAAAAAATCTGCTATATTGAACTAAATTTCTACAATAGCATTCCGGCGCCTACGGTTTGGTTTGTACCTTCATCCACTAAAATGAAGCTTCCCGTCCCGCGGATTTTGGAATAAGGGTCATAGGCCACGGGTTTTGCCGTTCGGATGGTCACTTTCCCAATTTCATTTAAAGCCAGGCTTGTCTGTTCTTTCTTTTCATGAGTGCTTGTTTCCACTCGGTATTCCAAAGAACGAATGGATGCTTTGACCGCATTGGTTGTTTGGCGGAGTAAATACTTCGAACCCGGTGTCATCGGTTTTTGGTCCATCCAACAAATATGGGCTTCTAAATCTTGGGAAGTGGTTGGTTCCTGTCCTGTGACAACAAGCATATCTCCGCGACTCACATCTAATTCATCTTCTAGGCGAATGGCTACAGACATGGGAGCATACGCAGTTTGGATCGAACCCGCATAGGTATCAATAGCTTTGATTTTTGATTTGAGTCCGCTAGGTAAAACAGTGATAGAATCACCTACGGTGAAATGGCCACTACGGATTTGTCCCGCATAACCTCTGTAATCATGGTATTCTGTCGTTTGAGGACGGATTACATTTTGCACAGGAAATCTTGGAGCCGGTGATTCTTCTTCTGTATGAATTTCAATTTCTTCTAAAAATCCAAGAAGGGATTTTCCTTTCCACCAAGGCATGGAAGTGGATAAATCTACCACATTGTCTCCGTTCAGTGCCGAGATAGGAAGGAAGTGGATGGATTTTAAATCTAAGTCTTTGGCAAATTCTAAATATTGTTTTTGGATATTTAAAAACACTTCTTCCGAAAAATCCACCAAGTCCATTTTGTTTACACAGACGACTACATAGGGAATACGAAGAAGGGATACAATATAAGAATGGCGATAGGTTTGTTCGATCACGCCTTTTCTTGCATCAATTAAAATGATCGCAAGATCCGAGTTAGAGGCTCCTGTCACCATATTTCTTGTGTATTGGACATGGCCTGGTGCATCGGCAATGATAAACTTTCTTTTTGGTGTAGAAAAATATTTATAGGCAACGTCGATAGTGATCCCTTGTTCTCTTTCCGCTTTAAGTCCATCCGTAAGAAGGGCTAGGTTGATTTGACCATTTACCTGTCCTGCTTTTTCAATGGCTTCTAATTGGTCTTGAAAAATGGATTTGCTATCGTATAACAATCGTCCGATGAGAGTCGATTTCCCGTCATCCACACTACCTGCTGTAATAAAACGTAAAATATCCATTAAAAATACCCACCTTTTTTTCTATCTTCCATCGCCGCTTCGGAACGTTTGTCATCCAATCGAGATCCTCTTTCGGTGGTTCTAGAAATTTGAATTTCACGAATGATATCATCGATGGAAATGGCCTCTGATTCTACGGCCGCAGTGCAAGTCATATCACCCACAGTTCGGAAACGAACGGTTCTCGTTTCCACTTTGTCTGAATTGTCTAATGAGATGAACTTTGATACTGGAAACACTAGGTCTTCTCGCCATACAATTTCTCTTTGGTGTGAAAAATAAAGGGAAGGGAGTTCGATCTTTTCTTTTCGAATGTATTCCCAAACATCAAGTTCTGTCCAATTACTGATTGGGAAAACTCGAACGTTTTCGCCTACGTGGATTTTTCCGTTATAAATATTCCAAAGTTCTGGGCGTTGGAGTTTTGGGTCCCAAGATCCAAATTCATCTCTCACAGAAAAAATTCTTTCTTTGGCACGGGCTTTTTCTTCATCCCGACGAGCTCCACCAATACAAGCATCAAATTTAAATTCAGCGATGGTATCAAGGAGGGTTACTGCTTGGATGGCATTTCTACTAGGAAACTTTCCTTTTTCTTCGACGGCTTTTCCTTGGTCGATGGAATCTTGCACATAACGAACAATGAGTTTTTCACCAGTTCGTTCTGCCAGATCATCTCTAAATTTAAGCGCCTCATCAAAGTTATGCCCTGTATCAATATGAACCAAAGGAAATGGAAATTTACCAGGACGAAAGGCTTTGAGTGCAAGATGAACAAGACAAATTGAATCTTTACCACCAGAAAATAAAAGAGCAGGTCTTTCGAATTGTGCTGCAACTTCTCTTAAAATATAAATGGCTTCCGATTCTAGTTGGTCTAGATGAGAAAGTCGATGTAATTCGGTCATTTTGGTATTATCCTTTTTTCGGTGTGAGTTTGCCGTCTACCCAGTGTAAGCCGCACTCTTTTTTAGATTCTTGTTCCCACCACCACCTGCCAGCACGAAAGTCTTCCCCTGGTTCAATAGCACGGGTGCAAGGAGCACAACCAATACTTGGAAAACCTTTATCGTGTAAGATATTGTATGGTATGTTATGTTCTTTGATATACTTCCAAGTATCTTCAAAGGACCATAAAAGTAGTGGTTGGTATTTGATTAAATTTCTTTGGGGATCCGATTCGAAAATAGACATCTCGGTTCGAAATCCGGATTGGTCTTTTCTGAGTCCCGTCACCCACACATCTGTGTTTTTTAAAATGGCATCGAGGGGAACAAGTTTCCGAATCCGACAACATTCCTTTCTTAAATCTTGGGAATCATAAAAGGCATTGGGACCATTCTTTTCCACATAGTTTTGGATTTCTTTTTCATTTGGATAAAAGGCTTCAATTTTTGCCCCATAACGGATGTTTGTTTTTTGCCAAACATCATATGTTTCTTGGAAGAGGCGGCCTGTATCTAGAGTCGCAATCCGAATGGCGATTTGGTTTGCGAGAATGGCGTGAGTGATGGCTTGGTCTTCCAATCCAAAACTCGTTGTGAAAACAACTTTTCCTGGAAAATCCAAACTGAGTTGTCTTAATCCCTGTTCCAAGGAGAGGGAGGTATAGGTTTCTGTCAAAACTTCCAAATTTCCCATTTTTTTCCAATCCTACCGTCCAATGTTTTGTATATTGGACGATTTGTAAACTATATTAGCGGAAAATATTAGATAGAGAAGTCTTCTACGTAAACTTTTGCTTTTTTAATCCTCAAATAGACCGTCTCTCCAGGCAAAAGGTTCAAAAGACGGTAGGTTTCCTGTTCGAGTACTGATTCGATGAGAGTTCCCGTGTCGACTCGTTTTAGCTCCACCCGCACATTCCTTCCCGTGGAATGGATGTATTGGATTTCGGCGGCGATCCCTTGGTCGGATTCTCTGACAATTTCCACGTCGTAAGGACGAACATAGGCTACAGCCACCGATTCTTTTACATCTTGGTGTTCTAAACTATCGAGGGCCAAATTTCCAATTTTTGTTTTTCCTTCTTCGATCCTTCCATGAAAGAGATTCACATCTCCAAGGAAATGAAATACAAAAGGAGACTTGGGTTTGTTGTAGACTTCGTCAGGGCTTCCCACTTGTTCAAGTTGGCCATGATTGAGAATGACAACACGGTCACTGACTTCCAATGCCTCTTCTTGGTCATGAGTGACAAAAACACTCGTTATGTGGATTTCGTCATGGAGACGACGTAACCAGTTTCTTAATTCCTTTCTCACTTTGGCATCAAGGGCACCGAAGGGTTCATCCAGTAATAAAAATTTTGGTTCAATGGCAAGGGCACGGGCTAGGGCCACTCGTTGGCGTTGGCCTCCGGACAATTCGTGAGGGTAACGGTTATGGAATTTTTCTAATTGGATGAGGGTGAGGAGTTTCGAAACTTTTTCCTGAATTTCTTTTTTTGAAGGTCGCAGATTTTTTGGTCTCACTTCTAATCCAAAGGCTATGTTTTCCGCAATGGTCATGTGGCGAAAGAGTGCATAATGTTGGAAAACAAATCCCACTTCTCCATTCTGGATTTTGGATGTGGAAAGGTTTTCTCCAACAAACTCCACCTTTCCAGAAGATGGTTCTTCGAGACCCGCGATGATGCGAAGTAAGGTGGTTTTTCCAGATCCAGAAGGTCCAAGTAAGGCTACGAGTTCTCCATCAGGAATGGAGAGGTTAACATCTTTTAGAGCGGTGAACGACCCAAAGGTTTTATTGACATGATTAATTTCAATTGGCATGGTTCTTACTCGCAGTTCGTTTTTCCAAAATCAATTTAAAGATGAGAGTGAGTAGAGAGAGAAACACGAGTAAGGTGGCACAGGAAAAGGCACCCACGGAATCAAACTCATTGTATAACATTTCAATGTGGAGAGGAAGAGTAGTTGTTTTTCCACGGATATGCCCACTTAAGACAGAAACCGCTCCAAACTCACCCATAGCCCTTGCATTACAAAGGATGATCCCGTATAACAAACCCCATTTGATATTGGGGAGAATGACTCGTCTGAGGAGTTGGAAAAAACTAGCACCCAGTAACATTCCTGCTTCCTCTTCTTCTCTTCCTTGGCTTTGCATTAAGGGAACTAGTTCCCGGGCTACAAATGGGAAAGTAATGAATACTGTGGCAAGGATAAGGCCAGGTGTATTGAAAACTATTTTGATTCCATATGTGGAAAGAAATTCTCCAAAGTAACCTTGTCTTCCAAATAATAATAAAAAGATGAGTCCCGAAACCACAGGAGAAACGGCAAAGGGAGAATCGATGATGGTGACCAAAATATTTTTCCCAGGGAATTGAAACCTAGTGATGGTAAAGGCAGCAGTTACACCAAAGATTGTATTGAGTATGACAGAGACAACTGATACTTTAATGGTGAGGCCAATTGCAAAAAGAGCATATTCGCCAGTAATGGATTCGATATACTTTGTATACCCTTCGGAAAATGCTTCGGAAAACACAGTGTATATGGGTAATATGAGAATGATCCCTGCAAAACAATAAGCCAAAAACACTAAGAAAATGGGCAAAATTTTGATTTTCATGATAATTTTTTAGAGGCCCGTTCTTGGAGTAAATTGATTAGAAACATAAAAACAAAAGATGTGAGTAACATTACAAGTGCAATGGAAGTGGCTTTTTCGTATTCGTATTGTTCGAGTTTGGTGACGATAAGAAGGGGGAGAATTTCTGTTTTTCCAGGGATGTTTCCTGAAATAAAAACAACAGACCCGTATTCCCCGATACTTCTTGCAAATGCCATTCCTGTTCCTGCAAGAAGGGAGGGCCAAAGTTCAGGAAGTAAAACTTTATAAAAAGTTTGGAAGGGGGTAGCACCAAGACAACGGGCACTTTCCTCTAATTCCTTTGGTAATTCTTCAATCACAGGTTGGACAGTTCGTACCACAAATGGAAATCCAATAAAAACAAGAGCGATTACAATCCCGATGGGTGTATAGGCAATTTTAATTCCCCACTTGTCAAAAAAAGATCCGATGATTCCATTTTGTGAATAAATAGTCGTGAGAGCAATTCCTGCCACAGCAGTCGGTAAGGTAAACGGTAAGTCGATTAAGGTATCTAGCAATTTTTTAAAAGGAAAGTTGTAACGGACTAAAACCCAAGCAAATAAAAATCCAACAAAGAGATTGATGAGGGCAGAAATAAAACCCACACTGAAACTTAAAAAGAGTGCGGAACGAATTCTTTCATCTGCAAACACTTCTAGAATTCCTGAAACTCCAATCCCAAGAGAATGGAAAAAAAGTCCTAGAAGCGGAATGACGACAACAGCGGACGAATAAAAAACAGTCAGCCCTAAACTGATTCCAAAATGTAATTTTTTATACGGCCGTGTTTCTATAAGCATATTTTACTTAGTTTTGTAGATGGCATCAAAGACACCTGCATCTGCAAAATGTTTTTTCTGTGCAGAATCCCAAGTTTCCCCTAAATCGGATAGGGAAAATAATTTTATATTGGGAAATTCTTTTGCAGAAGCTTTTGATACTGCGGCATCCGTTGGTCTAAAAAAATGTTTTGCGATGATGGATTGTCCTTCTTTGCTATAAAGAAACTCTAAATAAGCTGTAGCTTTTTCCAAATTGCCTTTTTCAGTCGCAGTTTTGGTAACAACAGCCACGGGAGTTTCCGCTTTAATCGATTCAGATGGATATACTACTTCTAAAGTGTTTTTACCTGACCTTTTTTCTTCATCTAAAGATAGTTTGGCTTCATTTTCCCAAGTGATGAGTACATCACCAATCCCTCTTTGGACAAAGGTAGTTGTGGATCCGCGAGCTCCTGTATCAAGAACCGATGTATTTTTGAAAAGTGCCTTGATAAACTCGGTTGCTTTTTCATCCGATTTGTATTTACGTTTGGCAAATCCATAAGCGGCCAAATAATTCCAACGAGCACCACCGCTGGTTTTTGGGTTAGGTGTGATGATCGATATTCCAGGTTTTACGATGTCGTCCCAATCTTTGATTTTTTTTGGATTGGATTTACGTACTAAAAATACGATGGTTGAGTAGTAGGGAACACTATTGTTTGGGAGTTTTTTTTGCCAATTCGCATCAATTAACCCTGATTTGGTGGAGATGCTGTCAATATCGTAGGAAAGCGCAAGACTCACAACATCAGCATCCAGTCCATCAATGACCGCACGTGCTTGTTTCCCGGATCCGCCGTGGGATTGTTGGATGGCAAAATCGTTTCCTTTTTTGTTTTTCCATTCTTTTAAGAAAGCTTTGTTTATTTCCTCATACAATTCTCTTGTGGGGTCAAAGGACACATGGAGGAAAGTGCCTTCACTTGCGAGCGAGGAGAAACTCATCACTCCCAAGAAAATGCACAAAATGGCAGAAATTTTTGATTTTAGGTTCGAAATACGGGGAAACTTTTTCATTTTTGTGCCCTTTTGTTTAATAAATCAGACTCATCCTCCAATTTAGCGGATATTTGTCAAACGAAATTTATTTCGTAAAACTCTCTGATTTGGCCTTTCCGACATAAACCGGAAAAGGAAGAAGATAATTCTCTAAAGGTTATCTGGGGAAGTTCGATCCTTAAGGGAGAAGGCACCCTATGAACGTAAAAGCCCCAAACCAAAACGTAATCCCATTCCCAAAAGTAGAAGGGAAAACTGCGCAGCCTACTGGTTTCGAAAACCATGCAGCGGCCGTGCGGGAAAGTTTTGGGGAAATTTTGGAACGCGAGTTCCAGGTGCACTCCGAAAAAAAACAAACTGGCTCTGAATACAAAACCATTGGGAGAGAGAAAGAAGAATCTTCCTCTGCAGAAGTATCTTCACATGAAGGGACCACAAAACAAGAATTAAATTCTGTATCTGAATCGCAAAATGATAAAACAGTTTCAAAAGAATCTGCTTCTATTGAAGAATCCGAAGAGACTGAGGAAGAAGAAGATTTAGACCGCGATGCTTTGGAATATAGCCTTGGACTTGTTGCTTCACATGCAGATTGGGACCGGACTTTAGTTCCTGCCAACCAATTGAATGAGATGACAGTTAAGGAAAAAACAGTTTTACTTTCCTTACAGAAATCTGCAGAAAAAACCACATCCTATTCTCCTAAAGAGGGAACCGCTTTTATTGATGAAGCAAAAAAACTTGCAATGAGCTTTTTTCAAACAGAAAAAGGATCCAAACCAAACGAACCAAATTCCATTAAATCACAAATTAATTTGGAAAAAGATTCTAATTTAGTTCTCTTTCCTAAAGCGGAAAAAAAATCCTTAGAAAATAAAAAGACAAACGAAAAGTTAGAATCTGTAGGTGTGAAAAAAGAATCCATTCATACCGGTTCCGTTGTTTCTGATTTTGTTTTTGCCAAAGGGAAAGAAGTAAAAGTCGAAGGAAAAGAAATTCTGACGGAACATTCTGTTCGTAAAGTTGACGGAAAAATAAAAACAAACAAACAAACTAAAAACGGATCTGAAACTGGAGAGATTTCCTCCGAACAAGAAAAGTCGAGCCAAACAGTAAACTCAGATAAAATGATTCGTTCTCTTGGTGTCAAAGATAAAGAGTTTCAAAAACAAGATTCGAAAGTACAAACACCTTCTGAAAAACAAAAACAGACAGAGGCTTCGTTTATTCCGAATATTCAAAATTCCTCATCCTCTAAATCGGGAGAAGAGAGTGGCCGCTCTTTTGAAGAGCGCGGTTCCAAACAAGGTTTTCAGTTGAGTTCTTTCGAATCTAAATCAATGCAAAAAGCAGAAGACATTCGTTCTTTAGAAAAACAGACAAAACCTAAAGAAACAAACCTCAAACAAAACATTGATGAACTTATCAAACAAGCTCGGTTTGATATTGTTCAAAATGGTAAGTCAAGTGCCGAAATCATCATGAATCCAAAAGAGTATGGTAGGCTTACCTTGAAAGTCACTGTAGATGGGGATAAAGTGGAAGGCCGAATCCTTGTGGAATCGGAAGAACTTCAGAAGTCTCTTCAAAACGAAATCCAAACTATTAAAGAAAACTTAAAAGAATCTGGTCTCGACTTACAGGCGCTCATCGTTGATTTATGGGATGATGGAAGTGGCCTTACTGATCGGAGAGAACAAAATGAACTCTACCAAACAATGGTGGATGCTGCCAAGTTCCGTAATACCGAAAACAATTTAGGTTTAGATGAATCTTTAGACCTGCTAAATTCTCCTGTTTTTGAAGAAACGAAAGCATATGAGTTTTTTGCATAAATCATTAGGAAATATAGAAAAATAGAGGACCCCATGCCAGACGGAATGCAAGATATATCTACACAAAATTCAGCTAGAACCAAATACTTTGAAGGTGATAGAACCTTTAATATTCGTAAACATTTGAATCAGTTAGAAAAAGAAGAAACTAGTGGGCTTAAAGGAATCGAAATTCGTGAGAAACAAAAGGAACTAGGAAAGGATGATTTTTTAAAACTCCTTCTCACGCAACTTTCTCACCAAGACCCAACAAACCCAGTGCAAGATAAAGACTTTATCGCACAAATGGCGCAGTTTTCATCTCTCGAACAGATGAAAAATATTTCTTCTGGGATTGCCAGAATGGAATCTAAACAAAGTTATTCGGTAGTTGGAAAAATTGTTTCGGGACCAGACTTAGTTACTGGTGAAGATGTGACAGGACTTGCGGGCGCCATCATGTTTGACAATGAAGGGAAAACTTATGTGCGTGTGAATGGAAGAATGCTTGATGTTGCAAAAATCAATTTGATTTCTGATCCATCACTACTCAAAGCAGAACCAGAATTCCAACGTCATACTGAAGTTCCGAATAATACATTAAAAAAACAAGAAGCTTATCAGGATTAATCAAAAATGGTCGATAGAAAAAGAGAGGATATAACGTTATGATGAGATCACTTTACTCCGGAGTTTCCGGATTGAAAAACCACCAAGTAAGAATGGATGTTATTGGTAACAACATCTCCAACGTGAACACACACGGTTTTAAAACGGAGCGAGTTACCTTCCAAGATATGATCTCGCAAGAGTTACAAGGTGCGTCAGAACCAAACGAAAGGATCGGGGGAACAAACCCGAAACAAGTCGGTCTTGGTTCCCTCATCGCTGCTATCGATAAAATTATGACCCAAGGTGCTTTGCAAACTACAGGAAAAAATACTGATGTTGCCGTCTCTGGTGAAGGTTTCTTTGTTGTGAAAGACGGAGACAAACAATTTTATACTCGTGCCGGTGCTTTCAACGTAGATAAAAACGGATTTTATGTAAACCCTGCCAACGGATTAAAAGTACAAGGTTGGAATTCTCGTTTGGATGATAGTGGAAATAAATACATCAACTCCGCCGGATCTTTGGAAGACATCATGATTCCTCTTTACTCCAAAGAACCTGCTCGTGCGACTCAAAACGTAGACTTTCAATCCAACCTTAATGCAAGTGTTGCGGCAGTTCCCTCTGATGCAACAGAAGAAGACATCCAACGTTATATCAATGATCCAGATCCTCGTCAAAGAAGAGGCCATGTAACATCCATTAATGTATATGATGAACTCGGAAACACTCGCCAAATGGGTGTTGAGTTTTACAAAATGAGAGAGAACGTATGGAAAATGCGTTTCAAATTGGAAGACGCAAGCCAAGTTTCTGTGGATGTCAGCGGAACAGGTGGAGAAAACACACAAGTTTCTGGAAACCAAGAGCTCGAAGTATCCTTTACTCCCGATGGAAAAATCATTTCAGTTTCTGACGGAGTTGACTCGCAAACCACAGGAAAACTCAAAGCAGATATTTCTTTTCGCATTCCCGGAAACCCAACGGCACAAAAATTCAGTTTGAATTTGGGAGAAGCAGGTCTTGTGGGTGGAATCACTCAGTTCTCTTCTGATTTTACAACCAAGGCTGTGAAACAAGACGGATACCCAATGGGATATATGGAATCTTTTTCCATCGATAATACAGGAACTGTGACGGGAGTATTTTCCAATGGAGTGCGCCAACCACTCGCAAGGATCGCTCTTGCCAACTTTACAAACCCTGCCGGTCTCAATAAAGAAGGGGATACAATGTATAGTTACTCTCTGAACTCTGGGGATGCAAACATTGGGGAAGCAGGAAGCCAAGGTCGCGGAAAAATCAATGCGGGACTCCTTGAGATGTCAAACGTGGACCTTTCTGACCAGTTTACGGATATGATCGTAACCCAAAGGGGATTCCAAGCCAACTCCCGAACCATTGTGACATCTGACCAGATGATCCAGGAAGTTCTAGGTCTCAAACGATAAGAATGGATTCCTAACGGGGGAAACCCCGTTTTTTCCTTGAGTTCTGCAAAATTCTAAGAAAAATAGGTCAAACTAAACTTTTTAGAATTTGCTTAACTTGTCCCGCTTTCAAAAAAATACCCTTCTCACCTTTATCCTTCTGGCATTTATCGCCTATGCTCCGTTATACTATTCAATTCGCAATGCGATCAAAAAAGAGACTCTACCTATAACTTACGATTCCCCTGAAACAGTTTCCTTTTTTAGTTTAGGTGACTGGGAGATTATTGGAAAAGAATCAGATTCCAAAACCACAAGGATTCTTTCTGAACTCATTGACTTTGAATTTCAAAAAGTTACGAGAGCCGTTTATCTTGGAAAAGACAATTCACTCTCTGACGCTAAAAAACGAAGATCAAATTTTGTTTTATTTGGGGCATTTGAGTGGAAAGAAAACGGGATCGAATTCACTCCTCGTTTAAGTTCAGTGGAACAAAAATCCACATATTCTGGTAAACCTTTTTTAGTTCCCTATGAAGAACGAGGGAAACTAGTTTCTGTTATTTATAAATCGCTCTCTCATCTTTTGGATGAAACCATTCGATTGCATCGTTTGATCAAACATAGCCCCGAATGGAAATTTCCTTCCGAAGAGGAGTTCCATTCTGAGTCTGAATTTGTTAGGTTATCGGAGTATGATCCTAACTTTACGTTGGAAGAAAAAAACTCTCTATTCAAATCTCTGGAGTTTCCTTCTGAGTATTTACAATTTATCAAAATTAAGTTAAGTTTAGAAAAAAAAACCGAGGATTCATTCAAAGAAATTTGGCGAAATGTGGGAGGAAATTCTACTTTATCCGCCTACACAAAGTTCTATGTAGCAAAGAATATTGCCGAGTTCTATTTCGCAAAAAAAGAATTCGGCAAAACCATTGAATATGCGGCCGCTGCCAGAAAAGAAAGAGAACTTCTGAAATCGGTTTTCCATAGTGATTATGCTGATATCCTTTCTTTAATTGGAAAGTCTTTAGTATTGGATGGAAAAAAGGAAGAGGCAGTTTATTACTTAACTTCTGCAAGAAAACTGTATGAAACCTTGGGTCTACTATCTGATCCTATCTCAGTAGAAAATTCTTATTTTTACGGGCTTTTGCTGTATGACCTTTCGCAAGCAGAACTTGGTTCCTATGAACTTTCCTCCATTCGAGACAAATTTAGGGGAATCGATTCCCTCTATTTGGATTTTAATTTGGCAAAGGTATATTATGATTTGGGTCGTTATGAAGCAGCCTTGTCTTTGTTACAAAACCAAAGAAAAATCATAATGAATGAAGGTTTTGCCAATCACGATATTTCTTTGTATTCTTATAATCTATATGCGGCATCACTTTATAAATCGGGAAAGTGGAGTGTTGCAAAATCAGTATGGGAATCTCTTGTTACTGCTAAATCCATCTATGGAATTGAAGAAAAACCTTACCATAGATATGCTCTATATAACCTTGCTGTTCTTTCTAAACTTCGAAACAATCTGGAACAAACCGAATCGTATTACAAACAATACGTTAGGTTATCGCCATATGGACAAATTGTGGAATTACCTTCCACGGACCGTTTTGAAATTGGCAAGACCATTTATCCTCATACTTGGGAACCTATCAGTCCTAATTCTTTTACGGAGTTAGAAGAAAGAACCATCAGGTCGTATACAGGTCGTTATTTGTTTAATGGCCAAGATGAAGAAATTCGTGCAAGAACCTATGAAAATAGATTGGAAGACACTAATTTGTTTTTGGATGATTTGTTAAATGCAAATGCATTTCTTTCGAAACCAATGTCAACGTTACGCAAAACTTTGTTTGGTGACTTAAATCGATTTGAAAAAGGAAATCAAATTGTATTTTTTGATATTGGTCCTGCTTTAAACCATCCAGAGTATCCAGGTGTCACTTCTCTTGCGGTAGCTAAACATTTTTCGGGAATGGAAGTTGTATTATGGGAGTTACCTGGGGAAGTAGATTTGTTTTTAAAGAAAGTAAAACCTGAATTAAAAGACAGGCTTTATGCTTTTCCAAACATTCGGATTCTTTCTGCGGATGGGGTGGGTGAGTTTAAAACTGTTTATTCAGATCCCAACAATTGGATTTTAAGAAACCGCCCTATACCGAATTTAAAAGGGAAAACCATAATCATTCGTGCAGCTAACTCCATTGATATCTATGAGCCATATACAAAAATCCTACCCCATTTCCAAAATATCGGAAAAGAACTAAAACACAATCC
Source organism: Leptospira bandrabouensis (assembly GCF_004770905.1). Lineage (NCBI taxonomy): Bacteria > Pseudomonadati > Spirochaetota > Leptospiria > Leptospirales > Leptospiraceae > Leptospira > Leptospira bandrabouensis. The sequence continues at coordinate 117,559 of NZ_RQHT01000006.1, forward strand.
TATCCTTTATTTTTTCAACCGAAGTATTTTATTAAAACCAGCTGGGAAAGAAAAATTTATCCTAATTGGAAACCAATCCATCAGAGGGTTTCATCATAACTTTCAAAGTTTAGATCGTAACGGCGAACCTCCTTATTCCATACTTCCGTTTACTGTTTGTGAGGAGGTAAACTTATGAATTTATTTGAAACAGAATTTCTATTTTGTATATTATCTGGTTTCTTTTTATTTCATTCGATCTTAAGAATCTCTGATGAATGGAAACGCAGAGAATTAATTTTTCATTGGACCACAATCACAGGGTTTGGATTTTTTATAACGGAATCTCTTTTAAAATGGGGGATCCATTCTGACATTTGGAACACGGATTCTATTTTTGGTTATATCACGAGAAGTAATTTATTACTTTTTTTATCTTATGTAGCCTTAGAAGAGAGGGTGTTTACTTTAAAACCAATACAGAGGTTTTTTGTATCTGTGTTTTTATACCTTTTTTGGGTGGGTGTTCTTTTTGGGATTCAATTTTTCCAAACCATAATCCTTGTCCAAGATAATACTTTCATTTTACCGTTTTCGATTGCCCTGGGAGCTTTTATTTGGTCCAGGGAAATGTTTTGGCGTTTTGAAAAAGACGGTAATTCTGAGTTAGGTGGGGATTCGGTTCAGTTAGTTTATTTGAGTTTTTTGCCAGCAGCGTTTTTAATTTTGTCACCTTGGAAGTTTGAAGTCAGTTTTTACACAAAAGTAGCAAACATATTTTTATATGGAATCGCATCTCATATTGGATTTCAATTGGTTTCAAAATTTAAAAAAGAATCGGTAACAGCGGAATCGGAAATCGGAATTTGGATTGGTGCCATAACTTTCTCTTCCTGTTTAGGAACAGATGTTCTAATCGTTTTACCTTTAGCCTTCCTTTCTGGAATTTTTGGTAGGTTGCTTTATGCATATCTGTCCTCTTTATCTTGGTCAGAACCTAGCCTACGGGGAGTGATTTCATTCCTCTTTCCATCGTTTTTGGGAATTTTCCTTCCATTTTTACTGACAGAACCTAAGGACTGGGTCCACTCACCCTATGTATTGTTAGGGGTTCAAACATTGTATTTTTTGAGTTTTTATTTGGCCGGCGCCTTTAGTTTTGGGATTATCCTCTTAAGCAAACAAAAGTAAGTTTCATTTGTAAAAAAACAATCGACAGTCGATTTTTTCATGTCGATAGTATGCCTGTGACTAAATCTTCGGATTCGCAATTCATCATCACGGACGACCCTTTTTTTGAAGGCAAAATTGCCGATTATTCCAAAAAAATCAAAGCTAAGGTTTTAACCTTAGCCGAGTTAGATCAAATCGAATCTGATTCGCAAGGCAGAATAGCTAAAGTATTGTTTTATATCTCTCGGTATGAATTGGAATCCAAACACAAAGAAATCCACCAATTCTTAAAAGATCATCCCACCATCATGTCGAACTTCATAGTTCGAGCTCCCATTGATTATACCGGATACATTGCTTTGGACATCGAAGAAGATTTATTTTTTACAAATGTGCCTGATGATGCCCCTCTAGTTTTTTTGGTTAAGGCATTTGTCAATGCGTTCACAAGCCTTCAGATGGTTGTGGATAAATTTGAACTTCAAAAACGAATTAATGTTTCTACAAATGAAATTTCCAAACTTACAAAGATTGGAATTAGCCTTGCCAATGAAAAAGATTTTACGAAATTACTTCGCGATATTTTAAATTCTGCCCGTGAAATTTCCAATTCAGATTCTGGATCTTTGTATTTGGTGGAAAAGGATGAAAGGGGAAATCCAAGAAACCTTAGATTTAAAATTTCTGCTCTTGATTTGAATTCTGATGAATTTATTTTGCCAATCAACAAAAAGAGTATTGCAGGTTACGTAGCGTTTACTGGAAAACAACTGAATATTCCTAACGTGTACGAATTGTCCGGAAAAGAAGAGTATAAGTTTAACAGTGATTTTGATAAGATGAGTAATTATTATTCAAAATCGATGTTAGTTGTTCCAATGAAGGACCACCATGATGAAGTTGTAGGTGTCATCCAACTCATCAATCGAAAGAAAAATTTTCAAACCAAACTCACTTTAGAGGAAATGAAATCCAATTCCATTTTAGATTACGATAAGTATTCGGAAGAATTGGTGATGGCAGTGGCAGGTCAAGCGGCTGTGGCCATCCAGAATAACAATTTGGTTCATGACATAGAAACTTTGTTTGAAGGATTTGTAACTGCTAGTGTTTCTGCGATTGAATCGAGGGATCCAACAACATCAGGTCATTCGTTTCGTGTGGCACAGTATACGGTAGGTTTAGCAGAGTCAGTTAATGCTATCCAAACGGGAAGATTTAAAGATATCCATTTTAATGAATCACAAGTAAAAGAAATTCGGTATGCTTCCCTCTTACATGATTTTGGAAAAGTAGGAGTTCGAGAAAAGGTTCTAGTTAAAGCAAAAAAACTAGAAGATTACGAATTGGATTTAATTCGATGGCGTTTCCAATTTATATTAAAGGATGTGGAAGCAAAACTTTCACAAAAGAAAATCGAATATCTTAAAAAACATGGTAATAGTGGTTATGCGGAGTTTGAAAAGTCGATCCAACTCGAATATATTTTAGAAAAAGAAAAATTAGAAGAGATGGTTCGAGTGATTTCGGATTCCAACGAACCTTCTATTTTAGAAGAAGGAAATTCCAACTTTTTAGAAGAGATTTCCAAAATGAGTTACCATACAACAGACGGGAACCAACTGAACCTACTGATGCCAAAAGAATTTGGATTTTTATCCATTCGTCGTGGTTCCTTAGATTTTGAAGAACGTCGAGAAATCGAATCTCATGTGGAACATACATTTCAGTTTCTTTCCAAAATTCCTTGGACAAGAGAATTAAAAATGGTTCCAGCCATTGCCCACGGACATCACGAAAAATTGAATGGTTCTGGTTACCCGCGAGGTCTTTCTGCAGTGGAGATCCCTGTACAAGCGAAAATGATGGCCATTGCTGATATCTTTGATGCGCTCACCGATCAGGATCGTCCTTACAAAAAGGCAGTCCCCTTGGAACGAGCTTTTGATATTTTAAAAATGGAAGTCCGGGACCAACACATTGATGGGGACCTATTGGATATTTTTATTGGCAGCAAGGCTTACGAAAAAATTTCCCATAAACGATGAAATAAACGCGAAAAAAACTTCGTATTTTTGGCCTCCTTTTCCCTCCTGTTTGTCTAATCGGTGAGGGTAAAAATGAACTATAATTTGTCTGGTAGAACCGTAATCATCACGGGAATTACGGATTCGTCTTCGCTTGCTTTAGTGATCGCCAAAGAATGCAAACAACTAGGTGCCAATTTGATTTGCACAGGTCTTGGAAAAACAGAGTTCCATAAAAATCTTTCGGAAGCTGGCCTTTCCTTTTTAGAACGTACATACTCAGATTTCACTAAAACCGTCAAGAGCGAGTTAGGTGATGATGCAATTACTTATCCATTAGATGTGACCATTCAGGCAAACATAGATGCTTTTGCCGATTTTTTACAATCGAATAAAATCAAAATCCATTCCTTTTTACATTCAATTGCTATGGATAAAACCATTCGCCAAGGAAAAGTAAAACCTATTATGACAATCTCCCGTGAAGAGTTTATGGATGCTATGAATGTATCTGCCTTTTCCCTTCTTGCACTGACCCAAAGTTTGTACCAAAGAAATTTGTTAGTAGAAGGTGGATCCATTGTTGCTTTGAGTTATTTAGGTGCCGAAAAGGTTGTTTCCCATCCATACAAAAACATTGGTGTAGCTAAATCGGCATTAGAGCGGTTGGTAAAAGAAATGGCTATGGAATTAGGAAAGGAAAAACAAATTCAAGTGAATGCCATTCGATTTTCTCCTTACCGAGCAAGTAAGGCTGGTTCGGCGATTGATGGATTAGAACAAGCGGAGAACAGTTGTGAAGAACTGTCTCCTTTGGGAAATGCTAAAGCAAAGGACTTAGCTGAAGAAGTAGCTTATTTATTCCGACCAGGGAACCGGATCACTGGTGAAATACGTCATGTGGATGGCGGTTATCACATTCGCGGGTAAATTCATGAAAAGAGTTGCCTAACCAAACTTTCGAAATGGTTTCCTCTCTCTTCAAAATTTTTATACAAATCAAAACTTGCTCCTGCCGGTGAAAAAATCACCGACAAGGAGTTGGACTCATTTCCAGTTTTACGAACCACTGAGGAATCGAATGTATTTGTTTTAAGATGCGAATCGATTTTATTTTTTAGATTTTCAAGGAGAGAGGAAAGATTTGGAAAATAATAAGCGGCTAACCCTGTTTTTTCAAACTCTGGTTTCCAAACGTCCACAGCCTTTCCATAAACCCAGATCGGGCATTCCAATTCTTTCCATCTTTTTAAAAATAGTTCGATAGGTTCTTGTTTGGGAATTCCTCCTAAAATCAAAAACAATCCATCTCCTTTTTTAAATCCAGAAATTCCTGAAAGCATGGAGTGAAGGTTTGTGGATTTTGAATCATTAATAAACTGAATCGATTTATATTGGTTTTGAAACCCAGAATTCTCTATCTTTTGGAACCTATGTGGCAGGCCCATAAAAGATTCGAAACTGGTTTGGATTTCTTCCTTTTTCATTCCCATCGATTCACTGAGTGCAATGGCAAAACATAAATTCATTAAGTTGTGTTTTCCCTTCAGTGGAAATTTAGAAACATCATAAGTATTATTTGGAGTGTGCACAAGATTTGGTTCCAAACTCGCAAAATATTTTTGGTTTTCACCTATTAGATGTAAGTTGCTATTTTTTTGATTCAAAGTTGGGAAAAACTGAAAAAAGTTTGGGTTCACAAATAATCTATGGTTTGGGTTTTCCAAATTTTGGATTTTCCATTTTGCTTTTGCGTAGGACTCCATTGTTTTATGTCGTTCCAAATGATCAGAAGCCAAATTTAAAATGGCGGAAGACGTTATATGTAAGTTAGGTGAGTCGTCTAGTTGGTAACTAGAAAGTTCCAATACAACTAAATCAAGTGGTTCTAAACAAAAAGAAGTAAAGGGAACCCCGATATTTCCTCCCATCTTGGAATTGGGAAATTTTGATTTTAAAATATGATAGGTGAGGGCAGTGGTGGTTGATTTTCCATCAGTGCCTGTGATTCCAATGATAGGACCTTTGTAAAAAACTCTACCCAAACCAATTTCACTTAAAACGGGAATTTGTCTTTCTTTAGCTTCTTCCAAGATGGGATGGTTCGGTAGGATGCCTGGACTTTTGATGATACAGTCAACCTCTCTTAAAATCTCCTGTGGGTGATTGTCTGACAAAACTTCCTCATACAAAGTGGAGTTGGCTTTCTCTGGAAACTTGTCGGCTAATATACAGATTTTTCCTAAGGAAGTAAGTAATTTGGCAGAGGAGTCCCCAGAGGATCCTCCACCTAAAATCAGGAATTTTTTGAATTTGTCTAGGTCAGAAGCCTGTGGAATGGATTGTGAAAACATTGATTGACACTCCGCTAAAATACGATGATTTTGTAAAATCATATCAGGTTGGGTAAATCGGTGCTGAAACACGAAGTGAAAGACGGAAAACTAGTCGTTTATCTGGAAGGTCGATTGGACGTTTCTGTGGCAAATGAAGTGGAAGAGGGCCTAATGGACCTCATCGATAATGCTGGGCATAGAAAAGTCCTTCTGAATATGAAAGACGTTGAATATATGTCTAGCTCAGGTTTCCGAGCTTGTATTTCTACTCTCAGAAAACTTAATTCCAAAGAGGGTGCTTTAAAAATTTCTAATATCAAACCTGCGGTCAAACGGATCTTTGATGTGATTGAACTTACTTCTCTTTTTGATATCTACGATTCAGAAGACGCTGCGTTAAAAGCGTTTTAAGCGGGGTTCTTGAATCCAGTTTTACATAAAATTGTCGAGACCAAACAGGAAGAGATTCTCTTAGCGAAAGGGAAATCTCTTCCACCTCGAAAGATCCCCATTCGACCATGGGAATCAAATCTCAAAACGAATTCCATTTCTGTTATTGCCGAATGCAAAAAAGGAAGTCCTAGCTCTGGAATTCTTCGTCCTGACTACGACCCAGTAAAAATTGCCTCCATCTACGAATCCTCTGGTGCAGGGGCGATCTCAGTTCTCACGGACTCTCAGTATTTTTTTGGATCCTTATCTGACTTAACCTCGGTTTCTGAGTCAGTTTCCATTCCTGTCATTCGAAAAGACTTTATCATTGATCCAATCCAAATCGACGAAGCTTATGCATACGGTGCTTCGGCCATTTTACTCATCGTACGAATTCTTTCGCCAAAAGAATTATCGTCTTTACATAGTTTTGCGAAAGGTTTAGGGCTTTCTGTTCTTGTGGAAACACACAACAGGGAAGAGGTAAAAATTGCACTTGATTCTGGAGCCACAACCATCGGAATCAATACCCGCGATCTTGACACCTTTGAAATTCATAAAAACTTAATCGAAGAGATAGCTCCTGAATTAGATGATTCTATCATCCGAGTAGCAGAATCTGGAATTGAAAGTTATTCCGATTGGCAAAAATATAAGGGAATCGTCGACTCTATGTTAGTTGGAACATATTTTATGAAAAGTAAGGACATTGCAAAAGATTTCCGCGCCCTCTTGTCAGGAAACTAATCTAAGGGTTTTTATTACATTCTAAGCCGCTTTCAGTTTCGAAAAATCAGTTCTAATTAGGGTAACCCGTATGGGTTTGGGAAATCTAAAGATATTTTCGCTTTTCTCCTATTGTCCATTCCATTAATCTATCCTTCATGAACTGGAAACAATTCCTAAAGGGATTCGTTTTGTTTCTATTGTATATAGGGACTGCAAAATTTGGAATGGAATTCTTTTCCTTCCAACCTGTGAACCTTGCGGTTCTTTGGATTCCTTCTGGAATTGGGCTCATTGGATGTTTGTTTTTTGGGTATCGATTTCTTCCTGTGATTTGGATTGCAAGTTTTCTTGCTAATAAAGACGGGCTTATTCAAAGCCAACATGGTTTGGATCAATTTAACTTGTATATGAGTATCAGTCTGACTGCAGGCATTGATACTTTACAGTCCACTTTAGCTTATACTTTCTGGATTCAAAAAATTCGCAAAAGTTTAAACTCGGCAAAAGATAATTTCTATTTTGTTACTTATGTTTGTTTTCTTTCCAGTCTGATATCCATCTTATGCCTTGGGGGAATTTTATATTCTTTTGGTTATTTTTATCAGTTAAATTTTTCCGATATTGTCCGGACATTAATTGTAATTACCTTTGGAGATACGATCGGAATTTTTATCACAGTTCCATTTTTTATGGCCTGGAGGAAGTTTCGGTTTGAAGATTTATCGATTAAACTCATCCTCTGGGCTTCCACTTTTATTTTTTTCCAAATCATTATTGTTTATCACTTTCCTTATCTCTTCTTTTTATCCTTTTTGATTTTGATTTTTTTGGGTTACCGGTTCCAAATTAGAGGGGTTACCTTAGGAGTATTTTTATTATATCTTTCTAGTATTCTTATGACCAGGCTCGGGGTCGGTCCGTTTGTATATCCGGGAGAATTTGATTCTTATATTTATTTAATTTCGTTTCTGATCCCATTTTCTATATTGTCTGAGTTCATTACTTTACAATACCAAAGGCTGATTACCTATCGTTTTGAGTTAGAAAAAAAGGTTTTTGATCGAACTAAATTGCTCAGAAAACAAGTTTTTGAAAAGAATAAAGCAATCGAAGCCTTACATACTTCGGAAAAATTACTTAGTGAGTCTAACCGTACTAAAGATATATTCTTTTCCATCATTGCTCATGATTTAAGAAATCCTTTAGGTGCTTTCAAACAGCTTACTGAACTTTTATATTCAGACTTCGATTCGTATTCAGATTCGGAAAAAAGAGAAACCATCTACGACATTCAAAACTCGGCATCGATGTTATACGGACTTCTTGAGCAACTTTTGGATTGGGCAAGGACTCAGACAGGAACCATGCCATTTCGGCCAAAACAAGTTAATCTTATTCATATTGTTTCAAAAATTACAGAACAAGTAGAGTCGACCATAAAGAAAAAGAATATTCATTTGGTAAAAGACATTCCTTCTGAATTGGCTTATGTTTATGCTGATTCAGAAATGATCCAAGCCGTTCTCCGAAATTTAATTACAAACTCGATAAAGTTTACAGGTGAGAATGGGGAAATTAAGATCTCCGTAAAACAAGACGAAGATGGAATTAGGGTAGAATGCCAAGACAATGGAATTGGAATGGATCGTTTTGATTTAGAAAAATTATTTCGTGTGGATGCACAATTAACAAGGATCGGACTGGAAGGTGAAAAAGGAACTGGGCTTGGTCTTATTCTTTGTAGTGAGTTTATCAAGTTACATGGTGGTGAAATCTGGGCCACTAGCGAAAAAGGAAAAGGGACAACCGTAAGTTTTCGATTGCCAGAAAAATCTTAGGAACCTCTTTAATCCAATCAATTCATTTCAATTCATTTCATTCGTTTTGATAATCATCAGAACCTTTCCTTTCTTTCGTAGGTGTGGTTTTATTTGAAACCATAGCCTTTTTGGTTTATGTCATCTAACGATTATGAGTTGGTATTGTTTTGTAATTACGACAAAAAGTTGATGCCGAGGGGAGGTCACTTAGAGGGTAAGATCACCGATTTTTCATTGATAAAAAAAGAGTAAAAAGT
>NZ_RQHT01000007.1 GCF_004770905.1 Leptospira bandrabouensis
GATGGTTATAATCCTGGACAAATGAGTTCATTCGGAATGACTCCAGAAAGATGGAAGTCTGATGATCGAAAATCTTACGAAACGGCTCAATCCGATTGGATTCAAGCAAATTTGAGAAAGGAATCTGGATCGGCTATTTCGGATGAAGAATTTTCTAAAAACGCTAAAACATATTTTCCTCAAGCTGGTGACAGTCCAGAGATTTTAAAGCAAAAAGCTCAATTACGTGGAATAATGGAAAATAACATGAAATCAGAAGCTCGACCAGCTTATGAATATGATATTCAATTTTCGGCTCCTAGACAATCATCTAATAGTGGTGAATCTGTTATGAGACATCCTAAAACTGGAAAGATGTATAGAGTTAAAGACGGAAAAATCATTGGTGAACTATAATGCCTAAACTACCTAACATTAATGAATTGGAACCAGTAGACAATTTTCCAAATATAAATGATCTAGAAGAAATTAATCCTTATGATTTAATGATTGAAAGAGA
>NZ_RQHT01000008.1 GCF_004770905.1 Leptospira bandrabouensis
GTGTCGTTCCAGTCCCTAACGTCCCGTTGGGACTCAGGGTCAGCCTACGTCGTTAAGTCTAGTTCGTTATACGACATCTGAAAAATAAATACAAAACTTTAAATAAGGATTGACATTACATCATTTTCGATGTAATGTCAAGTGTGCAAAAGAAATGGAAAATTCTCTATTTTTCGGAAAAAAAGGATATACCTTCCGAAATTGAGATTTTCATAAATTCTAAGGATGAAAGAAACCAGGCAAAAATATTCGCTTGGTTAGATAAACTTGCTGAGTTAGGCCCAAATCTCCCTAGACCATACGCAGATCTTTTAATTGATGGAATTCATGAATTAAGAATTAAACTTTCTGGATCGCAGATTAGAATTTTATATTTCTTTTGTTATAAAGACTATATTATACTTACAAATCAATTTGTTAAAAATACAGAAAAAGTTCCTAAAGCTGAAATTAGCAAAGCTATTAAAAGAAGAGAAACTTTCTTACAAAAATATACTGAAAAAAACTTAAAGGAGTTAAATTTATGAGATCGTTAAAGAATCATTTAGATACTAAATTAAAAAGTAGATCTTTTAAGGAAAAATTTGAGGAAGAGAAAGAACTTGTTAATATCTCTATTGAGTTACAATCTTTGAGAGAAAAAAAGGGATTATCACAATCTGATTTAGCGAAAAAAGCACATGTTACTCAACAGCAACTATCAAAAATTGAAAATGGCGTTAATTGCAACTTATCTACATTTTTGAAAGTATGCCATGCATTAGATATGGAAATATCAATTAAAAACAGAAAACTTTCGGCTTAGTTTCAGACGACGTATAACAGCGGCTAACCGCTGCGCTTCGGGACTTCGCCCTCGCTTGGTCTGCGACACATAGGCTTTCTGTCACTCGCTTGCATACGCAAGCTCCGTGCCAGTCCCTAACGTCCCGCTGGGACTCAGGGTCAGCCTACGTCGGTTAGTCTAGTTCGTTATACGCCATGCTTTAAAAATTAGGAGAAATATGGAAAATCAAATATGTCAAATTTGCAAGACAAGAGTTGACCCTAGTGAACGCTATCCAAACTATGTATGCGAGAATTGTAGTAGCGAATCCGTTTCAAAAGATGGACGACCCTTAATTTTTTCAAATACTGCTTTTACAGGAGGCTTCAAAGCAAATTTTAAAGATTCTCTTATTGAGTATAAGGAAGAAAGTGGCCATATTTGTTTTATAAAAAACATAAAATGCTGGGCCGAGGAAGCTCATCTTGGCGGAATCGTCATTGAAACATATTATCCTATAATCTCTAATAATTTCTTTCATATAAAAAACAACCTAAAGCGAATTAAAATTAAATTAGAAGCTGCCCAAACAAAAATTCACAATTATATTATTGAAGATCCTTTGCGTTTTTTTTATAAACTTAAGTACGAAAAATTAGGCTATGATCCTCTTGGATCAGGATTTAGAGAAGAAAATCTTATAGAGCAAATAAATCAAACGTTCACAAGCATCGTGACATTCTTAGCATTGAGGTATCTTATGGAAAAATTTGGAGAGGATATTTATGAAGTTAACTGCCAAACCGAGAGCGGATTTGATATAGTTAATAAAGAGAAAGGAATCATAGCCGAAGTATTTTCAACCGTTGATATTCATAACAATAATAAATTAAAAAAAGATATCGAAAAAATTTCTAATTTAAAATCTGAAAATAAATATATATTCTATTATGCACATAAAGATTCTAATACTAGAGAAACAAAAGATAATGAAATTAATATTATTAAATTTTCAAAGGAAGACTTAGAAGCAGCTTTTGATTAAAAAAATAAAGCACGGCGTATAACAGCGACTAACCGCTTCGCTTCGGGACGAGCCCTCGCTTGGGCTGCGCCACATAGGCTTCTGGCACTCCCCTTGCCTTCGCAAGTGTCGTTCCAGTCCCTAACGTCCCGTTTCCGGGACTCAGGGCCAGCCTACGTCGGTTAGTCTAGTTCGTTATGCGAAAGCCAATAAAATTATATGACAAAAAAATACTGGTCACAAAGAAAAGGAATTAATGCGAAATTCGATTTAAATGGTCTAAAAAGATCCTTTAAAAGTGTATTTCAAAAATATTATCAACAAGATTATTACCAAGAGTTTTTCGGATACTATTGTGTTGATCAAGGGGATGTCCCTGGGAAAGCAGGAAATGATATTAGTGAATATATATTCAGAAAGACAAGAAGAGAAGTTGAATGGCCTTTAATCGACAATCTAGACAAACTTGATGAAGATTTTCTCTTTGACATGATTGAATTTATGCATGATTGCATTTCAAAACCAGTCGATGGGTACTATCATTCCTATTCAGGCTGCGGATACCATTATAATTCATTCAATGCAATTTCAGGCCAGGAAGAATTTAGACAAGATATTAATCCAATGCTAAATGATTACTCAGATGGCTATGAATTAAACAATTTTGGTGAAATTGTTCTTTTACTAACGCCAGGCTTAAAGGAATTAACAGAAGCCTCTATTCCTGCAAAAGAAAATGAATCTAAATCCATAAAGATAAAAATGGAAAGAGCAATAAAAAAGTATAGGGATCGACATTCAAACTTTGATGATAGAAAAGATGCATTAAGAGAATTGGCAGATGTTTTAGAGTTTTTAAGACCGACCGTAAAGACAGAATTATTAACTAAAGATGAAAATGATTTATTCCATATAGCAAATAATTTTGCAGTAAGACATAACAATGCAAAACAAAGAGATGACTACGGCCCAGCGTGGCTGAGTTGGATATTTTATCTATATTTAGCTACAATACATTTATGCTTAAGATTACGTGATAAGTAATTGGCCTTCGCATAACAGCGACTAACCGCTTCGCTTCGGGACTTGCGCCCTCGCTCGGTCTGCGACACATAGGCTTCTGGCACTCCTCTTGCTTACGCAAGCGTCGTTCCAGTCCCTAACGTCCCGTCCGGGACTCAGGGCCAGCCTACGTCGGTTAGTCTAGTTCGTTATGCGCAATTTTTTAAACCCATGAAATTAAAAATCGAAATAATAGAATGAAAGACTGGAAAAAATTAGATTCAAAAGAATCAAATTCAGTTTGGGATAAATTTGAAGAAAAATATCAGTTCAAACCGAGTGTATCTGAGTTTCCTGGAATAATAAAAATAAATCCACAATTAAAACTTGATATTTCAGAATGTTATCACGAGACGTTCAATAATACTGAATTTGAAAATATTGCTTCAGATTTATTTAAGAATATTACAAAACCAAATGAAAGAATGTATGCTTTAGATTGGCAACATGAATCATACGACTTTGATCCAAGAAATATAATGGATAGAAATGACAAATCTGACGAATGGTTGATTCCTATATTCCCTAATGGTGATTATTATATTTTTATTACAAAAGATTTCAATAATTTATGGTTTGGTCATCCATGGGAGCAAACAATTACTTTAGTCGGAAATGATTTAATTAAATTTTCTAATAAAATAATTTCTAAATTTTCAGAAATTGGAATTAGATTGTTGTAATACAATAAATAACAAGAAACAAAAAAAATACAATAATTAGAATTTTCCGCAGAATTAAATAGTTTTTTTAAAAAAAATAATATTCTTATGTTTTATATATCAAAGTAGAATCATCGCAAATACTTCAGCATAAATAGTCGACTTCATTGACTGATGGATTAAAAAAAGTAATTATAATAAATGAAAAATTAACAAAAGTATGAATTTATTTTGGAAATTTTATATTTAGTATAAAGAAATAATTTGAGAATATATATTCTTGAAATAAATTTAAGTATCTTTTATTTAGAATACAAAAAACTGCGCATAACAGCGACTAACCGCTTCACTTCGGGACTTACGCCCTCGTTCGGTCTGCGACACATAGGCTTTTGTCACTTCTCTTGCTTACGCAAGCGTCGTGCCAATCCCTAACGTCCCGTTCGGGACTCAGGGCCAGCCTACGTCGGTTAGTCTAGTTCGTTAGCCGAAATTTCTGAAAATATAACTAAATGAAAAAAATAAATGCTTTAATTATTACTTTAGCTTCTGCATTTTATTTAAATGCCTGTTTAGTCACAATTTCTAGAAATGTTTACCTAAATAATAAAGAAAAGGCTATTGGCTATGAAGCATGCAACTACTATGCAAAAGGACAGTCTTACCCAAGAAGTTCAAATTCGCTATTATATACACTTCTTGCAGATTTTATAATTGCAACAGGTCTATCTTTCCTAAATATATATTACGGATTAATTTATTTAACAGCAGGTTACCCCGTTCTTGGATCTGAAACTTTTCCACCATATGTCTTTGAAACTTGGTGCGGAAATCCTTTAAGTCCAGATAAAGCTTCATACAACTACTATTACATTGTGGACAGTACAAAAATTTACGATAATCATCAGTTTCAAAACGAAGGATGTAAGCTAACTGAATCTAGAAAAAATCGCATAATGAAAAAGGTTGTTATTAGCAATCATTATAAGGCTTGCAACGAAACTAATTGCAAAGGAAATGCAGTCGATTCATATTTTGATTCAATGATCAAACTTCTTTTAAATGAAGGAAAGTTAGAGATTTTGTCCGAAGATAATGAGTATTGTCTATACTCTTTCAATTTAAAAGGCGGTTTTGAAAAAATCAAACTGTTGATGCAAGAAAATTGATATCTGGAAACCAGAAACTTCGGCTAACAGCGGGGAAACGCTGCGCTGCGGCACTTACGGCCTTGCTTGGGCTGCGCCACATTCCCTTTCTGTCACTCGCTCGCATACGCAAGCTACGTGCCAGTCCCTAACGTCCCGTCGGGACTCAGGGTCAGGGAACGTCGTCTCCCCTAGTTCGTTATGCGCAATAATTCAAATGTATGCCTTAGGACTTGGGTAAAGGAAAAAAAATATTAAACGGATCTCAAAAAAATGATTGCATTACTTACCAAAATGATAAGTAATATAAAAAGTGATCAAATCATTTGCTGACAAGGAAACTCAGTCCCTTTGGAAAGGTAAATTCTCTAAGAAATTTCCTCCTGAATTGCAAAGGAAAGCATAAATGAAATTAGGAATGTTGAATAACATAAAAGATATTAAGGAATTAAAAATTCCTCCTTCAAATAAACTTCATAGTTTGGATGGAGACAGAAAAGGCCAATTTGCTATTTCAATCAATGATCAATGGAGAATTTGTTTTAGTTTTGATAATGGTGATGTCTTCGATGTTGAAATTGTAGATTATCATTAATTAATTTGGAGGTCCTATATGAAAAAAGAAACTTTTATCAATGTTCATCCTGGGGAAATTCTATCTGAAGAATTTCTTATTCCGTTAGAAATTTCGGCTTATCGCCTTGCAAAAGAAACAGGAATTCCTGAATCAAACATTTCAGATATTATTAACGGTAAAAGAAGTATTACTGCTGCTATTTCAATAAAATTGGGCAAATTTTTTGAACTGAATCCTTTGTTCTGGATCGGGCTTCAAAATGATTATGATATTAGATTAGAAACCCATAAGCTTAAATCAAAAATTAACGATATTAAGTCATTTAAAGAAATTAGAAAGAAAAACGAAAAAAGTAAGAAAATTAAGTCTGTAGCTTAATTCTTTACATGAATTACTGCGCATAACAGCGGCTACTCACTTCGCTTCGGCACTACGGCCTCGCTTGGGCTGCGCCACATTTCCCTTCTGGCATTCGTTTGCATCCGCAAACTCCATGCCAGTCCCTAACGTCCCGGCGGGACTCAGGGTCGGGAAACGTCGAGTAGCCTAGTTCGTTATGCGAAAGTTTGGGGAAAGATTCCGCCACTTCCTGTGGCGGATTAGAAGATAAGATGACATTTTCTTTCTTGACATACCCTATTCAGTAGGGTATGCTTAATTATTGAAAAGGTTATTTATTCATCTTCCTGATTTTGACAAATTTTGGAAAAGAGCTAAATTAGATGATCAAGAGCTATTAGAATTCCAGAATCACCTTTTGGAAAATCCTAAATCTGGCGTTGTAATTAAAGAAACAAACGGCATCAGAAAAATTCGATGGAATAAGAAGGGATTTGGAAAAAGTTCAGGAATCAGAGTCTTCTATCTCGATGTAGAAGAATTTGAAATTCTATTCTTAATAACTTTAATCGAAAAAAATGAAAGTGAAAATCTCACAAAAGCAGAACTTAAAATTTTAGGTCAAATGACTTTAGTCTTAAAAGAATCACTTAGAAAAAATAGGAAAAAGTTATGAAAAATGATTCAAATAGTAAATTGTTTAAAAGCCTGAAAAAAGGTTTAAATGAAGCTATAGATTATTCCGACGGAAACTCAACTAGCCCATTAAAACAAACTTTAATTTCTGTTCCTAAACTTCCAAATTATAAAGGAAAAGACATTAAGAGTATTAGAACTAAATTGCATCTCACACAGTCCGTTTTCGCAAATACATTAGGCGTTTCTGAAAAAACTGTCGAAGCTTGGGAATCTGGCAGAAATACTCCTCAAGGACCGGCTCAAAGGATGCTCTTTGTTTTAAAAAACAATTCTAACCCATTGGATATTCTGGGAATAAAAGTTGGTTAGAAACAGCGACGTCCGTGTCGCTCCCCAAACCTTCGCATAACAGCAACTAACCGCTGCGCTTCGGGACTTGCGCCCTCGCTTGGTCTGCGACACATAGGCTTCTGGCACTCCCCTTGCCTACGCAAGTGTCGTGGCCAGTCCCTAACGTCCCGTTACCGGGACTCAGGGCCAGCCTACGTCGGTTAGTCTAATTCGTTATATGCAATGCCCTAGAACAATATACTATGAACGAATTCCAACAAGTTCTATATAACCAAATAGAAAAGATACAAGCTTCCAACTTACCCAGTCATGTTAAGAAGGTTGTTTCTGCTGTGTCTCTTTGTAGAACTAATGCTATGAAGGGAAGAGTCTACTCTTGTCCAACTGGACACTTCTCTGTCTTTATGAGAGAATCCTGTAACAATAGATCATGTCCTACTTGTCAATCAGAGAACAAAAGAATTTGGAACATTAATACAAAACAAAAAGTTACTAACTCTACGCATTATCATTTGGTCTTTAAGTTACCTTCTTTTCTATATCCTTACATTTTAACTCATTACAAAGACTTTATAGAAATACTCTTTGAAGCTTCTTCAAAAACAATTCATACTTTAATTAAGTATTCATTCGATCTTACTCCTACTCCGGCTTTTATTTCTGTTTTACATACGCACGGTGATCAATACCAACTTCACCCTCATATTCATGTTATTCTTAATTCGATTACTCTATCAAAGAAACAGGACAAACTTCTATTTCTTGATGAGGCTTTATTCAAACTAGATAATTTTAATTCTGTATATAATCATATACTCAAAAAAGAATTAATCAATCTTTACAAGAAGAATCCTGAACTCGGAATTCAGTTCAAAGAAAACATTAATAATTTCCATAATGAGAATATCTTCATTTCTAATAAATATGACTCCCCATTTCCAATCATTGACTACCTTTCAAAAACTATAAAAGGAAATGCTCTCGATCTTAATCAGGTTGAATTTTTAATAAATGGTTCCACACAAATTCATAAAAAAGATAAAACTTTCTCTTTTTCTAACGATGAATTCGTAAATCGTTACATCAAACACATCATTCCTCAAAACATTAAATCTATTCGGTATTCTGGATTCTACAGCTCCGCTTCTAAAGAAAAATATCTTATCGTTAACAGCCTATATAACCTTAATCTCCAATTAGAAGCTATTAACAACAATCCTGACCTGCAATTTGATGACGTGTCTCACAAAATACATAAATCTTGTCCTATCTGTAATCAAACTATGATTCTTCGAGAAGAAGTTGACGAATTCAAAGTACCTGACATTGTCTACATCAAATTTGGGAAGGATCCTCCTACTGAAGATCTTTTTACAAAACTTGTTGCTTAGCTTGACTCAAATTTGGACTATTAAATTCCTTAGAGAAAAAAAATAGGTAACAAATCAAAATCAAGCCAAGGGCACTGCATATAACAGCACCTTAACGCTTCGCTTCGGCACTTCGGCCTCGCTTGGTCTGCGACACATAGGCTTCTGGCACTCCCCTTGCATACGCAAGTGTCGTTCCAGTCCCTAACGTCCCGTTCCGGGACTCAGGGTCAGCCTACGTCGTTAAGGCTAGTTCGTTATACGCCATAAACTGAAAATGACCATTAATATAAATAAATTACAAAGTTTTTTCTCTGCGATAGAAAATGATTCAATAGAAACTCGTGTTTACGATGGTGCAGAAAAAAATCTAATTATTATTTTTAAGTATCCAAATGCTTTTAGACCAAATACTATCTTTGAAGATCAAAACTTAGAAACCATTATTAGATTTAGGATTTCAGAAAAAGAGAATTCAATCGCATCTTCTCTAAAAAAAATAACAATTGAAATAAACTTTTGGAAACGATTATTAGGGGAAAATCTTGGAAAATATTCAGATACTTTCCAAAAGAGAGAAAATGAAAAATACCCTCTCAATATGAATATAACCGATTTTTACTATGATAGTTTTTCAAATCAGATTTTCTTAGACGACAGTCCGAAAAATGCTCAAAATTTAATTCAATATCTTTTAAATTACCACTTTCGAAATACAAAACTTATTTCTGGGTTAACAATTCGTTACAAATTTTATAAAAAGAAAAAATTAACAGAACTATATAGAACTTTACTTGATATGTCACTCTTTCTAGAATACATTTTTTTTGGGAGCAAAACGACCATAATACAAGAGAGAAATAAACGGAATTTTGATATACTTGATCAGCGAAAATCGGAAGCGAAGAAAGAAAAAGAAGAAGGTAGAGAAATTGAAATTTTAGGCATTTCAGGAATGAAAATAAAGCTGTGGGACTTGAGCTCTTACTCCTTTTTGCAAATCTTAATATTTCTTATTTCAAATCATTTCAATTTTTCTATTTTTAAAGAGATTTATAACTCAACCTTACTTTCCCTCTTCTATGTTATCTTGACGTTTAATCTTTATAGTTTGTTAATTCGGAGGTTAATTAATAGGCTAAGTAATTTCTTATGGAAAAATTATACTAAAAATGCTTTCAAAATTATCGAGTTTTAGTTTACGGCGTATAACAGCGACTTAACGCTTCGCTTCGGCACTAGGCCTCGCTCGGCCTGCGGCACATAGGCTTTCTGTCACTCGTTTGCATTCGCAAACTACGTGCCAGTCCCTAACGTCCCGTTCCGGGACTCAGGGTCAGCCTACGTCGTTAAGGCTAGTTCGTTATGCGCAAGCCATTAAAAATAAGCTAAAAATTCAATATGGACGATAACACTTTTCAACAATTTCTATATCTTTCTGAAGGCGAATCCCTAGATTTTAAGAGAGATCAATATAAAATTTCGAAATCATCTGAAGATGAAAAATCTGAATTTGTGAAAGATATAGTCGCAATGGCAAATTCATGGAGAAAAACCGATGCTTTTATAATTCTAGGAATAAAAGAAAACAATATAAAACCAAATACACTATTTGGAATTACTGATCATATTGATGATGCAACTTTTCAACAAATATTAAACTCAAAAACAAATAGACCATGTAAATTTAGTTATGAAACTTACACCTATCAAGATCTTACTTTTGGAATATTTAGAATACCTGTTCAAGATAGACCAATTTACCTTAAAAAAAATTTTGGGATACTAAAGCCCGAAGTTGTCTATGTCAAAAGAGGCTCATCTACTGCTGAGGCAAGTATAGACGAAATCAGTAAAATGGGCCTCTCACTTCAGGAAGAGAACAAAAATCCAATATTAAATTTAGCATTTTTTGACCCGGAATCAGAAAATAATCTTGGCACACAAATTAAATGCAAAACTCAACCGTATTTGATATTAGATGAAATTCCAAGTTATTTCGAAAAAGAAGAAATGTTTTTAGCATTCAGTGTTAATAGAAAGTATTATTGGGAGCTATATTCTTATTCTAATTTTAATTTTAAGTTTTCAAAAATTCATTTCATATTAGAAAATTCCGGCAACAGCGAAGCTAAGAATATCAAAATAGAAATTGATATATTGGACAAAGATATTGATATAATTCAAAATGGAGACGAACCTATTGAACCAGAAAAGTATAATTCAAGTACTTATCGCAAAATACCAACTATCTCCTCAAAGGATGAAATTGAATTAAAAATTAGCAAAAACAAAATCACAATATCTTCTACTATTGCAAATATTCACGCAAAAGATTCAATTCAATTGGAAGGGAATGTTTATATTAACCCACGTATAAGTCGTGTAATAAATCTAAATTGCAAAATTTATTGTGACAAAATTGAAAAACCTTTCGAACAAAAAATGGAAATTCAATTTAATCAGAGTATGCGAAATATATGTTGGGAAGATTATAAAAAAGAAATTATTGATAATTAAACTAGATCATTACATAATGGCCAGCGCATAACAGCGGGGAAACGCTGCGCTTCGGCTCTTACGGCCTCGCTTGGGCTGCGCCACATTCCCTTTCTGTCACTCGTTTGCATCCGCAAACTCCGTGCCAGTTCCTAACGTCCCGTCCGGGACTCAGGGTCAGGGAACGTCGTCTCCCCTAGTTCGTTATGCGAAAATGCTCAAATCTATCAAGGAAACACTATGAATTTAGAAATTGATGAAAATAGCTTTTTCAACTCCATAGACAAGGAAAGCTTAGTCAACTTAGGTGAAGTATTAATCGACCTCAATCTTTCTGAAGGTATTATAAAAGATATTCCTATTCTTTCCACTTTTCTATCAGCTAGAAAATCGGTTCTCGATATAAGAGATAAACTTTATCTAAAGAAAATTCTGAAATTTCTCCATAATTTATCAATCGTTGAAACAAAAGATAGAGAATCATTTATTAAAAAGATAAATTCCGATTCAAAAATCAAAGAATTAATCTCTTCAAATATTTTATTATTATTGGATAAAATCCATGAAATAGATAAATCAAACTTAATTTCAGTAGCTTTAATTGAATTTATTGAAGAAAAAATAAAAATAGAAGAATTTGAATTAATTTTGAACGTAATAGAAAAATCTCCATTGGTAGATTTGTTAAGGCTTCCAAAATTAAATAACTTTGATATTGCCTTTAATGACAGTATTTTTGATAGATTATTCACTGCAGGTTTATATCGTTTCACACACGCTTCTGGTACATTAGGAGGTGGAGGAACTGGTTATAGCCCAAATGAATATACTCATATAATGATCAGAATTATCGAAAGAGCGAAAATAAATGATTTAGAGTAAAATTCGCATCTTCGCATAACAGCGACTAACCGCTTCACTTCGGGACTTACGCCCTCGCTCGGTCTACGACACATAGGCTTTTGTCACTCCTCTTGCTTACGCAAGCGTCGTGCCAATCCCTAACGTCCCGTTCCGGGACTCAGGGCCAGCCTACGTCGGTTAGTCTAGTTCGTTATACGACATGAGCAAAATTCTTACTTTCTTACAAAAAATTAAACAAAACTGAGAATTATAAAATTAAAAATATTTAAAAAGTAATCAACAGCAACTATTTTTTAGTTGCAAATTAATCTACTATTTGTAATTTAAGAGTAAGTGTCCAAAAAAGATAAAATATTAGCCAGAATATTATCTAAACCTAAAGATTTCACATATGATGAACTTAGAAAACTTTTAAATGGTTTTGATTATAATGAAGACAATTCAGGAAAATCTTCAGGCTCAAGGGTAGCATGGATACACGAAAAAGGAAAACATGTAATTCGGCTCCACAAACCGCATCCTGGAAATATATTAAAATCATACCAAATTCATCAAATTATAGATGAACTAAAATCTGAAGGATATATAGAATGAAAGATCTAATGGAATATAAAGGTTATCTTGGTTCAGTGCATTTTGACTCGGAAGATGAAATTTTCTATGGAAAAATCGAAGGAATTGAAGATCTAGTTTCATTTGAGGGAAAATCTGTAAATGAAATCAAAAAGGCGTTCATCGAATCGGTTAATGACTATCTAGAATTATGTATAAAAGCAAAAAAAGATCCAGAAAAATCATTTAAAGGTTCTTTTAATGTAAGAATACCAACTGAACTTCACAGAAGAGCATATCGAAAATCGTTAATTGAAGGAATTTCTTTAAATCAATTTGTTCAAAAAGCAATAGAAAAAGAAATTAAGGAAGAAAGAGCTCACGTCGCATAACAGCGACGAAACGCTGCGCTTCGGGACTTACGCCCTCGCTTGGTCTACGACACATTCCCTTTCTGTCACTCGCTCGCATACGCAAGCTACGTGCCAGTCCCTAACGTCCCGTCGGGACTCAGGGTCAGGGAACGTCGTCTCCCCTAGTTCGTTAATTGCAATGTCCAAGAAAAAAGAATTTAAGATATTTTTCTTTCAAATTTTCGCTGAATCTTTTTATTCAAGGCGTGTGAAAAGAGAAAAGAGAAAAACGAAGAAATAAGAAAAGAAAAAATTGAAGAATTTTATTAAAGCTTAGTTTCTTTTAGCGTCTTTCTCATTAT
>NZ_RQHT01000009.1 GCF_004770905.1 Leptospira bandrabouensis
AAGGTAGGTTCAAGAATTTAGCGCACAAGATTCCTGATTTCCTCTTCTGGTGTATTCCAGTTTAAAGTTTTTCTTGGTCTTTGGTTTAACATTCGTTGAACTTTTTTAATTTGAGACTTTTTTATTTTAGAGAAATCGGTTCCTTTAGGAAAGAAATCTCTAATAAGCATATTTGTATTTTCACATGTACCTCTTTCCCAAGGAGAAGCAGGATGACAAAAATAGACTTTCATCTTAGTATTTTTTGTAAATAATCTATGTTCAGACATCTCTTTTCCCTGATCGTAAGTCATAGAAAGTTTTAACTGTTTAGGGAAATGTTTTAACTCCTGTTCAAAGGCTTTTCGAACAGATTCTGCATCTACAGCTTTCAGAGGAACAAGTATCACCGTCCTAGTTACTCTTTCGACAATCGTTCCAAGAGCACTGGCATGATTTTTCCCTATAAGTAAATCGCCTTCCCAATGTCCGGGAACAGACCTATCAGCAACTTCCTTCGGACGTTCATCGATGCTAATCATTTCAGGAATTTTTCCAATATTCCCAATGTTTCCAGCTGGTTTGGATTTCTTTCCCTTTCTTCGAAGGTAAGTATTGATTTCCTTTTTTAGGGAACCTCTAGGAAGAAGATAGATAAAAGTATAAATGGATTGATGTGAGATACTCATATTTTTTTGATTCGGAAAAGAACGTTTTAAATCTTGTGAAATTTGAACGGGAGACCATTTGAGTTCAAGACGATTTTTGAATTCTTTATATAACGTGTTCGAAGTAAATAGTTTGCATTTACCAATCTTTCTAGAAGCCGCAGCCATTCTGGCTTTGTAACCAGAAACAATAGCAGAGTATTGGTAATATCTATCAGCGATTTTACCACGTTCTAATTCTCTGCCAATAGTCGAACGATGGCGACCCATCATTTCAGCTATAGCACCTTTCGTATATCCTTCATGAATCAACATGGATAAGATTTCTCTTTCTTTAGTGCTGAATCTAGTATATTCTGCCATTCTATCTCCCATTTAAATTATCGGGATTTGTTGCATTAGATTCTTGAACCTACC